>DASPKQ010000056.1:0-7552 GCA_035627995.1 Verrucomicrobiia bacterium
TGTGCCTTCTCGAACCGGTCTTGTTTTGGATCTTTCTGTTCAAGAATTGGAAAAAGTAGTTTACTTCGCATCATATATTATTACTTCTGTTAACGAAGACGCTCGAGCTGCCACAATGGAACAAATCGAGCGCGAATTTAAATCCAAGAAAAAAGAAATCGAAGCCCGTTATGAAGCTTTGATTAATCAGGCCAAGCAAGAAGGCAAGAAGAAAGATGGGGAAGATAAGGATCTCAAAGAAGCTAAGGAAGATGCCGAAGTCATGCGTGTCCGCGACATGTGGGCCAAGGAACTCGAACACTTGGAATCAATTCGCGATCTCGCCCGATCAGAACTTAAATCAATCAAGAAGAATCAGATTATTTCTGAACTTGAATACCGTGATTTGTCTTTAAAGTACGGCCCAGTTTTTGAAGCTGGTATCGGGGCCGCTGCTGTTAAGCAGTTGCTGGAAGAAATCGATTTGGAAAAATTATTTGCTGAACTGCAAACCGACATGGTTACTGCTGAAGGGGTAAACAAGCGAAAGATGATCAAGCGCTTAAAGCTTGTGAAGTCAATGATTCGTGCAGGTATCAGACCTGAATGGATGATCATTTCCAACTTGCCAGTTATTCCGCCTGATCTTCGCCCAATGGTTCAATTGGACGGGGGCCGATTTGCCGCATCAGACTTAAACGATCTTTACCGACGTGTGATCAACCGAAACAATCGCTTAAAGAAACTTTTAGAAATCGGCGCTCCAGAAGTCATTACCAGAAATGAAAAGCGTATGCTTCAGGAAGCTGTTGATGCTCTTATTGATAATTCCATCCGCCATGGCAAAGAAGTCACAGCCTCAACCGGTCAGAAACAAAAACTTCGCTCTTTAGCAGATATGTTAAAAGGAAAACAGGGAAGATTCCGTCAAAACCTTTTGGGTAAGCGTGTCGACTATTCCGGCCGATCTGTTATCGTGGGTGGTCCTAAATTGAAATTGCATCAGTGCGGGCTTCCTAAAAAGATGGCTTTGGAATTATTCAAACCATTTGTCATTTCTAAACTTATTACCAGAGAATATGCTCACAACGTCCGATCCGCTAACAGACTTATCGAACAAGGCCGAACCGAAGTTTACGACATTCTCGAAGAAGTCACCAAAGACCACTACGTTTTGCTTAACCGCGCTCCAACCTTGCATAGACTTGGATTTCAGGCTTTCCTTCCGGTATTGATTGAAGGTAAAGCCATTCAGATCCATCCTTTGGTTTGTCCAGCCTTTAACGCTGACTTTGACGGTGACCAAATGGCTGTTCACGTATCGCTTACGGCCGCTGCACAGGAAGAAGCTCGACAAATCATGTTGTCCGCCAAGAACTTGCTTAAGCCAGCCTCAGGTGAACCGATCATGGGACCAAACCAGGATATGGTTTTGGGCTGTTACTGGCTGACCCGAATTCACCCTAACGAAAAAGGTGAAGGTAAAATGTTCGCCAATCCGCAAGAAGCCATATTGGCTTATCAAACCGGAGTCATAACTCTTAAGGCGCGAGTAAAGATTAAATTGGATCAGGAATGGGGAAATGCTGGAGTCGTTGAAACCTGTTTAGGGCGAGTGCTCTTTAATGAGATGCTTCCACTGTCTATGCGCTTTGTGAACGAGACGATGGATAAGAAGACCATGCAAAAGGTCATTCAGGTTTGTTACCGAGATCACGGCATCGAACGCACTGCCACCCTTTTGGATGATATTAAAGGTTTGGGCTTTAGATATGTTACTAAGTCGGGAATTTCCTGGGGTATGGATGATCTGAAAGTGCCGGATATCAAAGCATCACTCCTTAAGAAGGCCGACGAAGAAGTCTTGAACACTTTTGAACAATATCAGCAAGGCTTGCTCACTGCCCATGAACGACAAAATCGAGTAATTGAAATTTGGGCCGAAGTTCGTGATCGCGTTACAGAAGCCGTTACCACTTCTTTGGATGAATACGGAACCGTCTACCAGATGGTTAACTCCGGAGCTAGGGGTTCTGTTTCTCAGATTGCCCAGATGGCCGGTATGAAAGGTTTGGTTACCAACCCAGCCGGAGAAGTTATCGAACTTCCTGCCAGAGATTCCTTTAAAGAAGGATTGAACGTTTTGGAATACTTCATTTCTACCCACGGGTCCCGAAAAGGTATGACTGATACCGCACTTCGAACCGCTGACGCTGGATATTTGACCCGGCGTTTGGTAGACGTAGCCCAGGACATCGTGATCAATAATGATGAATGCGGAACCACAGAAGGCAGAATCATTACCCGAGCTTCTTCTGAAGCTTTGGGACGGCCGCTTGCTCGAAGAATCTTTGGTCGTGTACTCATTAAAGATGTTACCAATCCTGAAGGACAAATTATTGCTCGATCAGGTGATTTCGTAGACGATCGCTTGGCAGAGAAGATCGACAAATCCGGTGTTTCCGAAGTAGAAGTCAGAACCGTTTTGCGCTGTAAGCTTACTCGTGGTATTTGTGCCAAGTGTTATGGTTATGACCTGGGCTTTAACAAGCCAGTTGAACCAGGCGCAGCCGTAGGAATCGTAGCTGCTCAAGCTATCGGTGAACCAGGAACACAGTTGACCATGAGAACTTTCCATACCGGTGGTGTAGCCGGACTCGATATTACCCAAGGTTTGCCTCGTGTGGAAGAATTATTGGAAGCCCGTGAACCAAAAGGTCAGGCGGCCATGTCCGAAATTGATGGAATCGTTACTGCTGTTAAATCCACCAACAAGGAAACCATCATTCGAATCGAAGCTAAGGATATTGCTAAAGATGAGTATCTATTGGAAGCTCCAACCAAACTTCAATTAAAAGATGGTGAAACCGTATCCGAAGGCGATCCCCTTTACACCAACACCAAGGGTGAAATGGTTAAAGCGAAAAACGCCGGTATCGTTAAAGTTGATCAAGGTAAGATAGTTGTGGTTCGAGAAGCTGAAAACTTCCGAGAGTATTCAGTACCCGCAGGCTTAGGACTTATTGTAAAGGAAGGAGCTTTGGTTACTAAAGGTCAGCCATTAACCGAAGGTAACTTAAACTTAGGTCAGATCTTCCAGTTTAGTGGCATTGAAGAATGTCAGGATTACATCATCCGTGAAGTACAAGAAATTTATTCTTCTCAAGGTCAGAACGTTAACGAAAAGCATATTGAAATTATTGTCCGGCAGATGTTCTCTAAGGTTCGAATTACCGAAGCCGGCGACACTGAACTGTTGATGGGTGATCTGGTAGATAAATCCCGTTTGTCTTTGTCCAACAGTAAAGTCGGACCAAATGGCAAAGCAGCCGAGGCCGAGCAATTACTGATGGGTATCACCAAATCTTCATTGAACACCGAATCGTTCCTTGCTGCCGCATCATTCCAAGAAACAACCAGAGTTTTGATCGAAGCAGCGGTTTCAGCCAAAACCGACTATCTCCGAGGACTTAAGGAAAACGTCATCATCGGTAAACTTATCCCTGCGGGAACAGGTTACCGACCAGAAGCCTTATCAGAAAAAGAAGCAGCTGAAGCAGCCGACGAGAATATGTAAAAAAATTGGCCCAAATTTGGGCCAATTTTTTATTTGCCTGCAATCTTTGATTGGAATATACTTTGAATATGAATACAAATCATTGGGTAAAAATAATCGTTTTGGTAGTAATCGCGGCCGCGGCTATCTATTTAATTCCAAGAAAAGCACAAAGCCCGCAGAATCAGGGCAATAACAACCAAACTGCTACAGTAACGGATTTTGACAGCTGCGTGGCAGCAGGTTACCCGGTAATGGAAAGCTATCCGCCACA
Organism: Verrucomicrobiia bacterium; assembly: GCA_035627995.1. Taxonomy (GTDB): domain Bacteria; phylum Patescibacteriota; class Doudnabacteria; order UBA920; family O2-02-FULL-48-8; genus DASPKQ01. The sequence goes on from DASPKQ010000056.1 coordinate 3,810, forward strand.
ATGTACTACTCCTGACGGCAAACATTTTATACAGCCGATCGTTGAGGCTGCTGAAGTTGTCGTAGAAAGTCCGGTTAGAGGTCAGATTGTAACCAGCCCGCTTACCGTAAAAGGTGTTGCCCGGGGAACCTGGTACTTTGAAGCTAATTTACCTGTGACATTGAAGGATTCGAACGGCAATGTCCTTGCTCAAAAAGGTTTTCAGGCTAAATCAGAATGGATGACCACTGATTTTGTTCCATTCGAAGACACTTTAACTTTTTCTCAACCGCAAACGGAGTTCGGATTATTGGTGATTGAACGAGACAATCCTTCCGGTCTACCCGAATTCGATAAGTCATTCATAGTGCAGGTTAGGTTTCGATAAAATTTAAATAAAAAAAGAGCCAATTAGTTGGCTCTTTTTTGTTTCTCGTACATTTTTCTGGTTATGGGCCACTCAGTAACCATTAGAAGGTTTTTATCCATGAGTTGCCAAATACTTTCAGTCACAAATGGCATAAATGGATGGAGCATTTTGAGATTGGTCTTAAGCATAATCAACAACATAGCTTGCGCAGAACCTCTTGTTTGTGGATCTGTGGATGCCAGTTTAGATTTTGATTCTTCAATGATCTTATCGGCGAAGGTATGCCAGAAGTAGTGATAGAGGGTTTCAGCGGCATGAGCAAAATCGTATGTCTCCATCATTTCAGTGACTTGCTCCACAATTGCGTCCATTTGTTTTAGGATCACTTCTTCATCTAAGGAAAGTTCGGAATGGAAAGGATCAAAGTCGTAAGTGTTTTGGATTACAAAACGTGAGGCATTCCAAACTTTGTTGGAGAAGTTTCTGTAACCGCGGATTTTTTCTTCGCTGATTACTATGTCATTCCCAGGAGTGTTGCCGACAACCAGAGCCATTCGCAAAGCATCAGCTCCGTATTGATCAATGACGCCTAAAGGATCAATGACATTACCTTTGGACTTGCTCATTTTTTGGCGGTCTTTGTCTCGGACTAATCCATGCAGGTACACGGTATGAAAAGGAATTTCTTTTGTAGCATAGAGGCCGAGCATAATCATTCTTGCTACCCAGAAAAACAGAATGTCCCAGCCGGTTTCCATAACCGACGTTGGGTAATAGGCTTTAAAGTCTTCTTCGGAGTTGGCTTTGAGTGAAGCATAAGGCCACTGTCCAGAAGAAAACCATGTATCAAATGTATCCGTATCCTTTGTGATATTTTTTGATTTACACTTTACGCATGCTTCGGGTTGTTTATCAATATCCACCATGACTTCGCCGCAATCCGTGCAGTAGTAAGCGGGGATGGGGATGCCCCACCAGATTTGACGACTGATGTTCCAATCCCGGATATTTTCCATCCAGTGCATGTATATCTTTTGGTGTCGTTCAGGGATAATTTTGATCTTTTCTTCTTTGACCGCTTGGATTGCAGGCTCTGCAAGAGGTTTGATTTTAACAAACCACTGCGGCATTACTCTAGGTTCGATTACATTTTTGCATTTGTAACAAACTGCTACATTATGTTTGTAATTCTCGTCAATTTTTTCAATCAATCCTGCTTTTTGTAAATCTTCTGCCACAAGCTTTCTAGCTTCTGCCACTTTAAGTCCATGGTATCTTGCCGCTTGTGGGTTATCGCCAAAAGACGACAGATCCATTTTTCCGAATTGGTCAATAATTGAGATCGGCCCGGGAATTTCGTTAGCGTGTTTTTGCCAGACTTCAAAGTCGACAGCATCGTGGGCTGGGGTAACCTTTACGACACCCGTGCCAAATCCTTTATCTACTAGCTCATCAACGATGACAGTCATTTGGAAGTCGCCTAAAAGTCCTTTGACGTCTATCTCTTTGCCGGCATAATCTATTGCCCGCGGGTCCTCCGGATTAAGGGCCACCGCCGTATCTCCAAATTTGGTTTCCGGTCTCACGGTAGCTAAAGTGAAGGGGCCGTATTTGATGTAATAAAGCGGGTCAATTCGTTCTTCGTAAACAACTTCCAAATCAGACAGAGTAGTTTGATGTTTGGTGCACCAGTTCACAATTCTGCTGGCACGATAAACCAATCCGTCATCAAATAATTTTTTAAAGGTTTGATAAACCACTTCAACTACTTTAGGGTCCAAAGTGAATTTTTCTCGTGACCAATCAAGACTAAAACCCAATCGTTTCAGTTGGCCGATCATGACACCTTTGTTCTTTTGGGTAAACTCGTAAACTTCCTTGTAAAAATCTTCCCGAGTCATTTTGAATCGAGATCGCCCCTCTTTTTCCAGTTTTTTCTCGAATACAACTTGGGTTTCAAAACCAGCATGGTCAGCGCCAGGCAGCCACAAAGTTTTTTTGCCTCGCATCCGTTGATAGCGAATCATTATGTCTTCGAGGCAATATAAGGCATGACCAACATGCAAGGATCCGTTGGCGTTTGGGGGAGGAAGAATGATCGTAAATGGATCACCTTTAAGATTGTCCGGGTTAAAGTATCCGGATAATTCCCAGACCCGATAAATATCGTCCTCGGTCTTCTGGTCGTAAGTTTTAGGTATGTCTCGTTCCATTTTTAGATTTATCAAACAAAAAACACCCGTTTAGGTGTTCAAGATCCCCAAAATTTTCGGGGAGGTACCATCTTGATTATTTGGCCGGTTTCTGCTAAAGTCTAAGATAACCTGAATGGCCAATGGCTTAATTGACAGATTTACGGACTGTTTCCGGCAAGGTCTACAAATAGCTATTGGTCGCTATTTTCTTCTTGCAGTGTCTCCGAAACGGAGAAGCAAAGTGACATCTTTGCAACACTTTTTGCTTACATTCGTTCAAAAAGTAGGCGAAATTATTATAGTAAGATTTGCAGCCCTAGTCAATCGATTTGAACTGATTTTGGCTAATCGGTTTTGATCGGTTGAGTAACGGTTCCTAACAACTTCCAGGAGGATGAACAATGACTTCCAAGGTTCGGCAAAGGCAGTATACCTTCGCCGGATTGCGGAGGTTACTGATCAACAAATTCGGCGGCGGGCGTACGATCGACTCTGAGGTTGATACTTATCTTAATCAGCTTCAGCAGAACGATGAGACGATGATTGAGCTTGCCCGCAGCGAAGGGTTTCAGCGAGGAGCTGAGCAGACACGGGCGTTGATGGAAAATTACGTTGAAGAAGGAAAGCGCGCCGCGGAAGAAATTGCGCGTCGTGACCCCTTCACCGGCCTTTATAGCAAGCAGCACTTTCTCAGGGAAATGCTGCCAGGCTTTATTTACGAGGCCGCTCGGGACAGGCGCGACGTTGAAGAGCGGCGATCCGATCTTGCCGCCCTTTGGGTTATTGACCTAGACAAGCTTAAGCCAGTCAATGACACCTTAGGTCACCTGGTCGGCGACGCAATGATTCTGCATCTTTCGACACTTCTCAAGCAACACATCCGTCAGGAGACCGCAGTCAGCGGCCGTATCAGTCAGGATGATTCCATGGATAATCCTGAGTTTGCGGCCGAAGTTGAAGAAGAAGAAAGGGGACTCGGGGATACAGGTAAGGTCGGCGGCGATGAGTTCGCGGTGCTGCAAACCAACATCAAACGGTACTTCGAGGCCCACTTCGTCGCAGACAGAGTCAAGCAACAATACCGTCGTCATGATTGGCGGCAGTATGATGAGCGTCTTCCGGACTTTCATCCTGAGGTGTCCATCGGAGTCGTGATTCTTCGTCTGGTTACGGTCAGGGGATTCCAAGGCCGTGCTGAC
>DASPKQ010000057.1:0-4800 GCA_035627995.1 Verrucomicrobiia bacterium
GGGTTTGCTGCCGATGTCATAACGGAAACATTAGAAAAACTTAAAGAAGAAAGATTTTTAAACGACGATTCTGTTGCAGAAGCGTATGTAGACAGCCTCATAAGATACAAAACCTTTGGTTATTACGGCATAATGGCCAAGCTGAAACAGAAAGGGATTAATTTTGACCTTGCGGAAAAGATTGTTTCCGATAAACTTTCGACTGAGGAAGAAGAAAAAATTGCCAAAAAATTGATGGACAAAAACAAAAGCAGCGGGCTTAAGGCCGCTGAAAGTCTAAAACGAAAAGGATTTAGGTCACAGGTTATTGCACGGGTCACAAAATCATCGTAAGATTATAAGTCGACCCATTACATTCCCATGTTGCTAAGTTTATCGATTCGTTCGTTAATCGGCGGATGGGTCATAAAGAGCTTGGCGAACCATCCGATTTGATCACCACTATCAATGTGCTCCTTGAGAGGATTAACAATATACAGATGAGCTGTGGCTTTGTTAGCAACTTCGAGTGGCTCATGGTCAGCCGCTATTTTTTTCAAAGCTGAGGCCAGTCCTTGAGGATACCTAGTTAAGAGCACTCCTGATGCATCCGCCAGAAACTCCCGTTTTCTTGAAATGGCCAGTTGGATTAAAGTCGCAGCAAGAGGAGCAAGTAGAGCCAGGACCAGCGCAATGGCGGCGAAAAAGGCATTACCTCCGTTCTTCCTTCGACCATGAAAAGCGATACGAAACATCCAGTCAGCCAAAAGGGTTATTACCCCAACCAGGACGACTATAACTGTAGCCAAACGGATGTCATAGTTGCCGATGTGAGAAAGTTCGTGAGCCATAACTCCTTCCAATTCCTGTTTCGTCAGCTTAGTTCGAAGACCAGTAGTAATCGCTACCACTGCATGTTTAGGATCGCGGCCCGTAGCAAAAGCGTTGGGCGCAGTGTCCTCAATCAAATATATTTTTGGCGTAGGCAAACCAGCAGCAATAGAAAGATTTTCTACTGTTCGATAAAGTTCAGGATCGTCGGTTCGTTTTATTTCCTTGGCGCCAGACATCGATAAAACAATCTTATCGGAGTAAAAGTAACTGATAAAATTCATGACCACTGCGAAGATCACCGCAATAGGCAGGAGTGCCGGCTGATCAGCGTAGTAGGACAGGCCCCAGCCTAAAGCGATTATCAAAAGCAAGAACCCTGTTAGAAACAGGGCTGTCTTGCGTTTGTTGGTTGCAATTTCCGAATAAACCATGATTAGAACTGTACGTTAACTGGTTGGCCTTCCGGTCCTTTCTCGTCGATGTCAAAGAATTGCTTGGCAGTGAAGTTGAACATGTTGGCAAAGAAGTTGGTGGGGAAGGTCTGAAGCTTGGTGTTGTAGTCCCGCACGTTGCCGTTGTAAAACCTTCTTGAAGCTTGAATTTTGTCCTCAGTATCAGTTAGATCTGATTGAAGGCTTAAGAAATTTTGATTGGCTTTAAGATCAGGATAGTTTTCAGCCACCGCAAACAACGATCGAATAGTTTGGCTTAACTGATTTTCTGCTGCCAATTTTTGTTGAGGCGTTGGGGCAGCCATAGCAGCTGACCGAGCGTCCGTGACTTTAGTAAACAATCCTTCTTCATGCTTGGCATACCCTTTTACGGTGTTGACCAAGTTCGGGATGAGATCATATCTGCGCTTAAGCTGCACTTCAATGTCAGCCCAGGCTTCATCAACCCGGTTTCTGGAGGAAATCAAGCTGTTGTACATGGCAATCAGCCAAAATACAACCAATGCCAGAATTCCTAATAAAATATATTGCATTCTTACCTTTCTGCCGCCGACTGAATGTAGCGGCAACATTAAAATAGCTTAGGTTACCCTAATATTATAAATCAATTGGTTTTTGCTAGCAAAATGTGGTATAATGTTGGAAATTAACTAAGTCCAAAATGCCTCTGACAATAGATGAAGTTGATAAGATTTCGAAGCTTGCAAGACTAGGGTTCACCCCTGATGAGAAACAAAAACTCCAGCACGAACTGTCCCAAATACTAAATTACGTTGAACAGGTAAAAAATATCACGTCCAATTCAGAAGTTAACTTGGATGAAGATCCAGATTCAATAAATTTAATGCGTGATGATGTTGCGGAAACAATGGAAGAGCCGGAGAAATTTTTGTCGCAGGCTCCTGCAAGGGAAGGGAATTACGTTAAAGTTAAGAGCGTATTAGAATAATGGAATTACATGAACTTACGGTTAGAGAAGCTTCCGAGAAACTTGCCAGTAAGGAGATTTCCGCAACCGAATTGACCAAGGCTCTATTAAAGAGAACTAAAGAATTGGAACCTAAGGTTCACGCTTTTTTGGCCGTGACAGAAGAGCGTGCATTGAATGATGCGAAGGTTGCTGACGAAGCATTCACCGCAGGTGGGTCCGGACTTCCGTTGACCGGAATTCCATTTGCAGCCAAAGACAATATTTTGATTGAAGGAATCCAGGCCACCGCTGCATCAAAAATCCTCGTGAATTATAAAGCACCTTACTCAGCCACTTCTATGAAGCGGTTGATGGTCCAGAATCCTGTGCTGATTGGAAAAACTAATCTCGATGAGTTCGCAATGGGCTCTTCCACAGAAAACTCAGCTTTCGGCCCGAGCAGAAATCCTCATGACCTCGAGCGTGTTCCCGGAGGATCTTCTGGGGGATCTGCCGCCGCTGTTGCGGCTGGAGACGTATTATTTGCTTTTGGCACGGACACTGGAGGATCAGTCAGGCAGCCGGCATCTTTTTGCGGCGTAGTCGGGTTTAAGCCAACGTACGGTAGGATTTCTCGATACGGATTGATTGCCCTTGGATCATCTTTGGATCAGTTGGGGATTTTTGCAAAGACTGTTGAAGACGTGGCTGTAATTGCTACGGCGGTATCGGGAGCTGATGAAAATGACACCACAAGCTTGCCTAAGCCCGTGCCGGATTATGCCAGTCTTCTGAAAGAAGATCTTAAGGGGATGAAAATCGGAATACCAAAAGAATATTTTATTGACGGCACCGATAAGGAAGTTGAGGCTTCGGTTAAGAGTGCGATCAAAAAGATGGAAGAGCTGGGAGCTACAGTGGAAGAAATGAGTCTCCCTCATGCCAGCTATTCTTTGGCAGCGTATTACATTATTATGCCAGTAGAGGTTTCTGCTAATCTTTCACGTTATGATGGTATTAGATACGGACTGTCGGTAACTGGAAAGAACCTAGAAGAAGTTTATTTTAACAGCCGCTCGCAAGGATTTGGCCCAGAAGCTAAACGAAGAATAATGATCGGTACTCATGCCTCTTCAGCAGGCTACGCTGATGCTTACTATAAGAAAGCAAAATTGGCACAAAAATTGATTAAAGAAGATTTTGTAAAAGCTTTTTCCAAATTTGATTTGTTGATCACTCCAACTGCACCGACTCCAGCTTTTAAAGTCGGCGAAAAGAGTAATGACCCACTATCAATGTACTTGGCAGATATTTTTACAGTCGCTTTAAACATTGCAGGAGTTCCGGGGATTTCAGTGCCTTGCGGAGTTTCTTCCAATGGCTTGCCGATAGGTGTACAGTTGATTGCTCCTCATTTTAAGGAAGAGAACTTATTCATAGGAGGTCATGCTTTGCAAAAATCATTAAATTTGAAATTAAAACCAAATATATGAAAACACTAAAAGTTGTTTTTTTGGTATGTTTGATGGCTCTGCTGCCGATGGCGGCTTATGCCCAGAATCCATGTGTGGCCGGAGGTGGCAATCAAGGCCAGCTTGGGCGATGTGTGAGTCAGATTTATCTCTGGTCTTTGGGAGTCGCAGGAATCCTGGGAGTGTTCATGGGTGTGATAGGTGGTTACCTCGTCATAACTTCGGCAGGGAATGCTGAACGGGCGACTCGAGGTAAATCTTATCTTTATTCATCGATCTTAGGTATCGTTCTTCTGTTAGGTGCTTACCTGATTTTAAGTGCGATTAACCCTGATTTGACGAACTTCACTTTTCAATCTTTAAATTGTTTGCGACAGAGGTCGAATCAACCACCAGTTGCAGGATGTCCGTAGGTTAAAAATGGAATACCAGCCAGTCATTGGACTTGAGGTCCATGTACAACTTAAAACCCAGAGCAAAATGTTTTGTCGCTCACGTAACGCCGAAAGCGACAAGCCCAATGCTCACATCTGCGAAGTTTGCACGGGTCAGCCGGGGACTTTGCCTGTAATAAACAAGGAAGCCGTAAAGAAATCAATTATGGTGGGTTTGGCATTGAACTGTGAAATTGCTAAGTATTCCAAATTTGACCGAAAAAATTATTTTTATCCAGATCTTCCCAAAGGCTACCAGATCTCCCAATTTGACATGCCTCTAAACGGAAAAGGGAAATTTGAGCTTTTGGTTAATGATCAGGTCAGGACCATAGGAATTACCAGAGCCCATTTGGAAGAAGATGCAGGAAAATTAATGCATGCTCCTTCAGGAAATTATAGTTTGGTTGACTATAACCGGGCAGGAGTACCGCTGCTTGAGATCGTCTCCGAGCCAGATATTCAGACACCTGAAGAGGCAAAGTTATACTTACAGGAACTGCAGAACTTGATGCGATATCTGGGGGTATCCGATGCTGATATGGAAAAAGGGCACTTACGCTGCGATGCTAATGTTTCGCTTCGAAAGAAAGGCGAAAAAGGATTTCCACCCTACAAAGTTGAAGTTAAAAACATGAACTCGTTTAAGGCGGTAGAACGAGCGCTCATTTATGAAATTAAACGACAATCGGAATTGTTGGATGAAGGAAAAACCCCGG
>DASPKQ010000058.1:0-3254 GCA_035627995.1 Verrucomicrobiia bacterium
AGCTCTACTATTTCTATCAAATTGTGGAATTTAAAGAACTCGACTACAATAACTATAAGGCAATGTTTGATTACGCAGTTGCGGAATCAGGTGAGCAAGGATTTAAAATCATCAGCGATAACGATTACACCTATTTCCTTACATATTACGCACGACTTTACGATCTGGATAAGTACCAGCAAAAATCCAATAGCAATCTGCTTTACATAATTGTTGAAACAAAATATGGCCAATCGGTTGAGCCCGATCCGAGCCGATTCGAAAAATTAGAGGATGCAAATTTTGGAAATTTTAAAGTTATAAAGTATTTGAGAAAAACTTAAGAAATGAAATATCAAAATCAAAACGGTTTGGCGATAATCAAAACGGTGGTACTAGTAACCGGATCTATAATATTGGCTCTGGTGATTTTCATGTCGGTTATGTCTGCGAATGCCAAGGCCAGAGACGTTAGAAGAATATCTGACATTAAACAAATTACAGACGCGTTAAAACTTTATTACGATTACAATCAACGATATCCGGAAACGGTAGAGAATCAGCCAAAGGATATTACCAAGTACATGCAGTATTGGCCCCAAGCTCCTAATGCTGATGGTGGATGCACTAAAGAAAATAACCAGTATAAATATCAACAAACGGAAGGCGGACAGTCTTACGTTTTAAGTTTCTGTTTGGGTAAAGGTGCAAACGGTTACGCCGCGGGCTATTATCAGATAAAACCCTGATATGATTTTGATAATTTTTATTTTTGGGTTGATCGTTGGCAGCTTTCTTAACGCTGTCATTTTTAGATTGAAAGCACGTAAATCGTTTGTTGGCGGCCGTTCCGTATGCATGCATTGCAAAAAAGAATTACGTGCTTTGGATTTAATTCCTCTAGTGAGCTACATGATGCTAAGGGGAAAATGTCGCTATTGCGAAGCTAAACTTTCTGTGCAATATCCATTGGTTGAGGCTGTAACTGCCTTTGTGTTTGTTTTTTTGTTTTTAGCTGCAGGTCAAAATATAAGTTTACAGCTGACCTTTAACTTTTATTTCTCCGCGATTCTGATTGTTATTGCTGTTTATGATTTTAAGCATTTTCTTATACTCGATAAAGTCGTTTTTCCTAACATCATCATCGCTTTTTTTGGAGGGATTATCATCGACCTTTTTACGGCTTGTAATTTGGTTTCAATTCATTGTCACCTTGGCGGGGGGATTGTCGGGGCCATACTTGCTTCAGGATTCTTTTTAGGGCAATATATTGTGTCCAACGGAAGATGGATCGGATTCGGTGACGTAAAGCTTGGATTGTTGCTCGGTTTCATCTTAGGATGGCCTAATACGGTAGTGTCTTTATTTTTAGCTTATGTTTTAGGGGCCACAGTTGGAGTTGGATTAATTCTTCTCGGAAAAAAGCAAATGTCTTCTCAGCTTCCCTTCGGAACCTTTTTGGCCATTTCTGCTATAATTACATTAGCTTTAGGTGACCAAATATTGAATTGGTATCTTCAACTGATTGGGTTTTGAATATAGGTCATTCATTGTTTTTCCGTGATTTTAGAAACTAATTAGATTGATGTCTCTAAACAGAAAAATAAATCGTCAGAAAGGTTTTTCCCTGATTGAATTTGCAATCGTCTCTTTGATAATGGGAATGCTTACAACGGTGATGTTGGCTAATTTTCGTACCGGCGAAAAATCAAAACGAGTCCAATTGGCAGCTGACGCTTTGGTTAATACTTCTCGTCTTGCCCAATCGTATTCTTTGAGTGGCAAACAGATCCCAAACACCGCAATTGTCCAGTCAGGTACTAGGTGCGCCAACGGGGACACTACGGCGGCTTTTTACCGGATAATGTTTACGGCTCCTGGATCTAATATTGATATTATCGCCGAGGACAAATGTGCCGCAACTTTCTTGATTGAGCGTTATACACTTCCACCGTTTACTCGGGTCGCGACGAATGGAATAACTTTGGTCACCTGCAATCCCGCTTGTCCCACCAGCTCTACGCCCGGAACCTTGAGAATTCAATTCAGCCCTCCATTTGCTAGAATGACTGCATCTTCAGGTGGGGCTTATCAGACCTTTACTTACGCAACTTTTCGGCTGGAAAGTAATGATGGAGCAAGAACCAAAACCGTAAGAATTGACGGTGTATCGGGCCGAATTGATTATTAGAATTTTGCAATTTAGCGTTATTGTCCTATAATTAAAAGCATAATATTACTTAGAAATAAATGACAGAAAAACAGAGAATGATTATTGCGGGCGTATTGATAGCGGCAGTAATTATCATAGCCGGGATAGTTCAAACCAAGAATCGGCAAGCGACAAAAATAGATAATGATGATACCGGAAGCGTATCCGAAGCCAAAGTAGATGTATATTCCGTTAATGGAAAAGTTAAAAAAGTTTTACCCCAAGGATTAGAGATTGAAATTCCCGTTCCTCATATAAACGAGGAACTTGGTTTGGCAGAGTTAGCTTATGATCTGCGTACGGTTACTACGAACGAAGATACATTCATATCCCGCGATAACTCCACGGCCGAAGTCTCACTTAAACTCTCAGATGTAAAGGTTAATTCCGAAGTGGTTGTCTATTCCGCAGAAAGTTATAAGAATTCACAGAACCTTCAGGCCTTACGAATCGAAATAATTAGATAAATAAGAATTTAAAACCCATCCGCCATCTGGCCGATGGGTTTTTTGTTTTAAATTGACATAAGTTAGTTATCAAATATAGAATTAAGCACAACATTGCTCTCTTGTGGGTATCAAGGAGGAGAGCTCAAACGAGGCCCTAGGGCCAAACTATTCGATTGTAAGGAGCAGAGCCCATGTGTCGAGTCGTATTTGTCTTGGCCATCGTTGTTTTACTGAGTGGCTCTGCTCAGGCACAGAGCCCATCGGAAGCTCAAGCAGCGGCATCGTCCGTAGATCAACAGGGTGAGTTCGATCGCGCCATTGAAAACCACTGGCGCTTTGGATTCAAGGCAAGCTTCAATCCTTGGCGAACGAACCGTAACCTGGTCAAGCTCGTCTTTCCCTCCGCCTCAAACATTGAGGTTTCGGGGCGAGATTTCGAGATTGGTCTGGTCTTGGGCAAACACTTTGGACAGGAGATCTCGGTTTCGTACTTCAACCGCAGCTTCGCAAGCAGCTCCAAGCTTACGGTTGATAGGGGAGCCACGAGCATTTACTTCATCGGAAGAGTGTTTGAGGGACCCCAGTACGACGTTTACTCTCTGTCGTCCGCGTCG
>DASPKQ010000059.1:0-4227 GCA_035627995.1 Verrucomicrobiia bacterium
AATTACTTTGAGCAAAAGCATCCGAAAGGTAAAGTCGTAGTTAACGTGCGGTAGAAATTGTGATAGATTTTAACCTACCCCAGTTCGCTTTTCGCGGGCTGGGGTTAACTGATGTTTTTTCCAATGATTGAAGAGCAATTCTCGAGTATACTTCTATTCCTAAGTTTTTTTGTTTTTTATGGGCTTGAAAATTTCTTTCCGCTAGCAATAGGATCGAGAAAGCATTTTTGGACCAACATCGGATTCGCATTCGTGCTTTTCGCATTGAATGCCGCATCGACAGCATTGACCATTTACGTTGCTCAATGGACAAGCAAAAGTGAAGCTGGTCTTTTTAACATAATCGATATTCCGATCTGGTGCCAACTTCTGATATCAATATTAGTCCTGGATCTATGGGCCGGATATTTGCCCCATTTAATTTTTCATAAGAGTGTATTCCTCTGGCATTTTCACAGTATTCACCATTCGGACAATCACGTTGATGTGACGACAACCTTTCGAAAACACCCAATAGAAGGCATCATGAATATATTTTTCAATGTGAGCGGACTTGTGATACTTGGCCTGCCATTATGGATGTTATTGGTTTATGTCACCATTTCTACAATACATGCTCAATTAGAGCACGCAAATATTTCCTTGCCTACTAAGCTGGACAAAATACTACAAACGGTTATTGTTACTCCGAATATGCATAAGGTTCATCATTCGCTTGATAAAAGGGAATCGAACTCCAACTACAGCAACATCTTTTCTATTTGGATCGCATTTTTCGGACGTACAGGAAAAAAGATTCTTATGCAGATATCGCATACGGTCTGGATTATGTTCCCGAGAAATCTTCTAAATCCTTTTGGCGACTGATGACATGGCCTATTAAGAGCGTCAAAATATTCTCAAAAAAACACAAATAGCTGAGTCGGATTAAATAACAATTAGTTCCGCTTACATCATTGATCATAATCAATGGAATTTCTTGCCTGTGATCAATGCTCAGCAGATCGAGCAAATACCTTTGGCCTATGCAAAAAAAGGAATTTGAACACCAATCGCAGTGGCAAAATGTTCTTATGGGAATAGGCGCTATTGTAGCGTTTATTGCCGCTGCACTCTTAGTCTTAAGCATAGTCAACCACGGTTAAAAGCATTGATTTGAATCAACGGAATTTCTTGCCTGCAATCAATGAATCGAGGGATAGCTAAGAATTAATTTTGTGTTATAGTAAGCGAAGGAGATAAGAACATGGACAATCTAACATACAAGGCACCAGCAGCGATGAGAATCGGGCATATACACTTGAAGGTGGCTGACCTTGACCGTTCGATTCATTTTTACAAGGACATCCTGGGATTTGATTTATTATTCAAGCATGCAGGTGCAGCATTCCTGTCTGCTGGCGGATATCATCATCATATCGGTTTAAATACTTGGCATAGCAAGGGCCAAAGCCCGGCTGCAAAGGAGAACACAGGACTTTATCACTTCGCTTTGAACTATCCAACGAAGTGTGAATTGGCTCGAGTTGTGAAAAGACTTAGAGACATGGATTACTCAATCACAGGTGCAGCGGACCATACTACGCACTTGGCGATTTACTTAAGAGATCCTGATGGCAACGGAATCGAACTTGCTTGGGATCGTGACCCAAGCTATTGGAAGTTTCTCACGAGCGGGAATGTCGATGTTGAAAAGTTAAGGAAGTCGAACAGATTTCTTGACATCGCAGCGCTTATAGAAGAGGCCGAGCCAGAAGCGCATTAACGACTTAGAAAAAACTAAAATTTAAAATAAAAACAAAAACAATTATGGCTACTACAACACAAATTCAACGTCCTAAAGCATTACACATTATTTTATGGGTTGCACAAGGCTTATTAGCTGCGATGTTTATCATGGCAGGGTTTATGAAATTATCCCAACCAATTGATCAGCTGGCTACGAGTTTACCATGGGCAGCAGAAGTTCCTGCATTTCTTGTAAGGTTTATTGGCGTGGCAGAACTCCTTGGCGGCCTCGGGTTGATTCTTCCAGCTGCGCTTAGAATCAAACCAAGCTTGACCACCTTAGCTGCGATTGGACTTGCACTCGTAATGATTTTCGCGCTTGTCTTTCACGTATCAAGGGGCGAAAACCAAGCAATAGGGATGAATCTTATTCTTGCAGCTATCGCATTGTTCATTGCCTGGGGACGTTCTAAGAAAGCTCCGATCTATCCAAAAGCATAATATGGACCGCAAAGATTTTTTACGTACAGCAATAGCATTAACCTCAATGGGAACCTTAAGTAGTTTTAAAAACTTCACCGATACACTTCCTACGCAAAGTAAGAGGATGCCAGTGTTGTTTACTTCACATGGAAGTCCAATGGACATTCCACTTTCAAAAGATGATCGAGCTTTTTGGAATTCTCTTTTCGAGGTCGGCAAAGGGTTGCAGAATAAATTCGAAGTAAAGGCTGCGTTGGTAGTTTCAGCCCACTGGAATACACGTGGGACGTTTGTAAACATTTCGCCAGAGCAGGAGCAGATATTCGATTACTATGGGTTCCCTAAAGAGTATTACGAGGTGAAATATCACGCTAAGGGAGCACCTGATATAGCGCGAGAAGTCAAGAAAATTGTTCCTTCTGTTGCAGAGACAACCGACTGGGGTTTAGACCATGGAGCATGGCCAATGTTAATGCATTTATTTCCGAATGCAAATATCCCTGTGTTCCAAATGAGCATTGATTATTACGCAAAGCCTGAATATCACTTTCAGCTTGGCAAACAATTGCAATCATTGAGAGATAAAGGAGTGTTGATAATAGGTAGCGGATCGCTTATACATAATATTCAGTTGGGTGCTCAGAAATTTCGCTCAGGGGATATGACTCCATTCGGCTGGGAACCGGAATACGATGAATGGATTAAGAAACAGATCGATTCGGGAAACTTTCAAAATGTTATAAACTACGAGACCAGTCATAAGCTTGGCAAACTTGCAGCGCCAACACCCGATCACTTCGTCCCTGTTCTTTACAGCCTTGGACTGATGGACAAGAAGGACGAAATCAATTACTTCTATGAAGGTATGGCAACTATTCCGGCCTTCAGCGAACGAAGTTTCATCATAGGAAACCACTTGTCATAGTATGAAAAATGTAGTTAAATGCAGTTGACAGTTTAACATTTTGTTGCAGTAAAGATGGCGGAAAATATAGCGATGCTGAGGGTAAAGGTGAAGGCGTATTTTGAGTTACTCAAGTTTCGCTTATCCTTTACCGTTGCATTTTCATGTGTATTTGGTTTCATACTTGCTTCGAATGAGGTTAACCTATTTTCGTTATTTATGCTTTTTGTGGGTGGCCTATTGGTATCAGGTTCATCAGCAAGCGTCAACCAGATAATAGAGAAAGAAAGAGATGTCCTTATGACCAGGACCGCAACAAGGCCGTTACCGACTTTGAGGCTTTCCACTAGTGAGGCGATTTGTTTTTCGATTATTTGCCTAGTCGCGGGAGTTGCTATCCTGCTTTCATTTACAAATCTACTCACAACGTTATTATCACTTCTTTCATTCATACTGTACAGCTTTGTCTATACACAGTTGAAAAGCAGTCGGACCAATCGCAGTGTTTGTAGGTGCTATTCCAGGTGCGCTGCCACCATTACTTGGATGGACAGCAGCAACAGGTACAATATCGTTCGAAGCACTGATCATGTTTGGTATCCAGTTTATCTGGCAGTTTCCACATTTTTGGGCGATCGCTTGGGTTGCTGATGATGATTACAAGAGAGCAGGATTTAAACTATTACCTTCGGGTGGCGGAAAAGATTTAAACACTGCAATTCAAATCATGATATATACAATGTGCCTTATCCCACTCGGATTACTACCAGCTACCTTTGGTATTACAGGCATTCTCTCCGCTCTTATAGTAACTGTGTGTGGTGTACTATTTTTTTCTCAGACATTCTTGCTCATGTATGCAAGAGATCGGAAAGCAGCTCTGAAAATAATGTTCGGTTCCTTCCTTTACTTACCTATTGTACAGCTTGCATATTTGTTTGATCGAATTTGAATTAAACTCATTTATGGATAAACAAAAAAGTAGTTGCAAAGAAGATACAAAAATTGTTGTCCCAGTTGTGGATTTGAACAAGTGCGAAGGAAAAAGGATTGTGTGGAAGTATGCCCTTATGATGTCTTTGAGATGCGCGCAATCCCTCACAAGCAATTCA
>DASPKQ010000060.1:0-2814 GCA_035627995.1 Verrucomicrobiia bacterium
TGATAGTCATCTATGATGATGTTGTACTTTCCGTAGACGCTTCCTAATAAGGTAAATTACTCTTGCCTTCTGATTTTTAACAGTGTGAATCGAAAGACAAAGCTTTTCTGCAATTTCGCTATTGGTTAGATCATCAAAATAGCTAAGTTTAAAAATGCGGCGGCATTCAATCGGAAGAGTATCTATCAGCGTCATGATCTCTTGTAAAATTTCCGCCTGGTAATAGCTACTAAAATAGTTTCGCAGAATAAACTGAGTTGGGCTCTATTTCTTGAGGAGATACTTTATTTATTCGCTTAATATAATTAAAGCAGCTATTTCTTGTGGTTATATACAGCCAAGCTTTCACTGTTGTATCTGTGGCAAATTTTATCTCCACCGTCCAGAGCTTTACAAACACATCTGAACTATATCTTCGGAAGCTTGCGGATCTCTTAAAAGCCGGTTGGCAAAAAAGCAAAGCCTTGCATAAAAGAAATTGAATATTTCAGTAAATCTTTCGTTATCTCCAGCCTTAAAATAAGGCTTCGTTTCTGAACTTTTTCGGCAAAACATAGTGAAGTAGTTTAACGGTTAAAAGAAGCCATTAATTCCTGTGGATTCTGTGCGCCATTTGCACTCTTCTGTTCGCATAACTCAGCTATGGTTTTAGTGAGAAGATTAACACGTCGCGAGAGTATTGCAATTTCTGCATCAGCAATTACATAGGACACTTAAAGGACGAGATACTCGGGAAATTTACATTCTTAAAGGAAAAGGGAATCTTTCATTATCCAATTTTACTCACGGCGAATCGAGAAGTGTTAATGAAAAGAATTAAAAATAGATTTGATAACGGTGATAGAAGTGAAGCAGATTATAAACAGGAATTATTACTGCTTGATAATTCTTTGTGTTTCTTTAGCCAGAATATTTCATTTTACGATTACGTTTTGGATAATACTTACGATATTCCTGTGCAAACGTTAGACAAGATTAAAGAATATATCAAAAAGGTTAATAGCAGCGCACATTGTGGATAATATGGCAACGAAGTCTATACAAGGTAAAAAATAATGGGATGCACTGCAGCCCCTTATTTTTAAACTACCATTTTCAGCGCCGATAATTTATGCGGTGATGGTAGCTGATTGATGGTTTCTGTTTTATTTTTCGGCCTATGACGTTTATAAGTTCTCCTAACTTGATCTGTAGTCGTATGCCCCATCAAATAAGCCACGGTAGCATCATCTACATTTTGGTCCTGCAAAAGAATAGAGAAGCTCAAACGTGCGCATGACCAGGTAATATGTTTTTCTATACTTGCCTTAGTCACCCATTGCCCCAACACCTTATTCGCGCCATCGGCTGTAGGCAGCAGAAAAACAAATGGACTTTTGTATTTACTGATTTCTGCTCTCTGTTTTTGCTTTTCAAGAATATCCTTTGCAATTTCATGCAGTGTCAATGTAACCGGCCTTCCAGTCTTTGCCTGGATAATCCTTGTTGTAAGAATACCGTTTTTAATGTCCTTCCATTCCAATTTACTTACATCAACCCACCGTAGTCCGGTATAGCAAGAAAATATGAATGCGGCTTTTACTTCGTGATTTGTACACGGTGTATTAAGTAAACGCAGGTATTCCTCAACCTCCAGATTTTCTTTCAGCTTAGCTGAAGGGTTGTTTTTAGCAAATACCTCTTCAGTTGGATTGCTATGAAAATAATCATCTTTCGTGGCAGCATTCACTACCCACTTAAACCTTGAATAGTAACCGCCCGGCGTTTCGCCGGTGAATTTATCAAGCAGGTATTGCCTGAACCGTTTGCAAAAATTCTCGGTAATGTCAATGGGTGCAATAAAATCTTTCTTTACAAATAGCTTGAATTGCTTTAAACTATTAGCAAGATGACGGTTTGCTTTACGCTTATTCTGCTCCACGTATTCCTCAAAGTATTCCAGAAAGTTTGTTTTAAACTTATGTTGCGGTATAAATGCACTTCCAATAGCCTGCCGCTCGATAATGGCCTGGCTCTTTTTAGTCTCCAGCAAAGCGAGCGCCTGCTTGTTATGATTTTTCTGAAATTGATCTTTTGGATTTTTATAAATAAAGATGCCAGTAGAAGGTCTCTGACCGGGACCTCGGCCAAGATCATAATAGAAAGTGATCTTATCGCCTTTGCTGTTTGTTCTTTGCAGGATGTTCATAGGTTGGTTGTTTTAACAGTGAACAAATCAAATTCCAATGAACATGCCACCCAGCCGCGAGTGTCAAAGTGCGTGCTGGAATTTGACACACTTTTTTGGTGGTGTGAAAAAGTGTGTCAAAATGAATAAAAAATTCAATTTTGAATTTCGCTACAACCTGCGTCAATACTGACATTTCGGACGAAAATGAACTGCCAAAAGCGTGTGTCATTTCGTGTGTCAAACCGTGTGTCAAATGGGGGTTTTTGAGGGCATTTTTGGTGCAATTTTGAACCAATTTTCCCTTAAGGTGTGCCGGTAGTAATCCAGTGTTTTCGTGTGTCATACAAATGTGTCGGATTTGTGTCAGAAATAGTGGTAGAAAGCGGAAAAAAGCGACACAAATTTGACACACGAAAATAAAAAACCTTTCAAATCAATCACTTGCAAGGTTATAATTGTGCCCAGGACTGGATTATTTCATGATCCATTTCAAGGTGGTCTTACCCAAAGACCCTCGCCCGCTTGCAGCGGGCTGGCTTTTCATTTTTGTTCACGCGCTCAAGCAAGCTTGGCGCATGCCCAAAAATAAAAAGCCCCGACTATCGTCGGGGTCTTTGTGCCCAGGACTGGATTCGAACCAGCAC
>DASPKQ010000061.1:0-2981 GCA_035627995.1 Verrucomicrobiia bacterium
CTGACTGACTTTGGTCTTGGCCTTGGGCGGTTCTACAGCACTGGGAATGGAATCGCCACCGGACAAAGATTTAGCTAGTTCTTGAATTCGTCTTTGTACAGGTGAAATGATTTCTGTTCGTACTGGCTTTTGTGTTGCCTGAGGAATGATTATCTCCTGAGACGACATTTGGACAGTTTGTTTCTTGGGCGCGTCAAATACCTGAGTCTTTTCTATTAAATCCTTTTCCTCTTCCGTTTTTTGATCAAGCAGATAAGCCAGTTTCTTAAGACGACCCTGGGCTGGTTCTAAATCTTCAGGTCCTTTTTTATCCTTACTCTCCTGTTGTATTTGTTTACTACTGAAACTTATGACAGCCGGTTCTCGTTTAAAAATTCTGACCCTTGCCGATGTCATAAAGTTGATAAGCGGAAAAAGGTACGCAAAAAAAGGCCTGCCGTTGAATTTTTTGAAAATAATGTAAATCCCGATTCCTAAGGTTGGGAAAGCTGCCATGTAAAAGATTATCCCTATACCAAACAGGGACCAATAGAAGAAAAGGATACCGCCAAGACCTAAGGCAATTAAAAATTGCTTTAGAGTTAAAGGACCTATTAATTTATCTTCTACTTCCGTGAATTGCGGAACGGCATATTGCATGATTTTTGTTTCAGGTGTGTATTTAAATTCGAAATTATTATACCACAAAAAAGCGCAAATCGCAAAAAAACCAAATTATGCCTGATTTAGGAAATTTTTAACCCAGTTATCCCAAGAACTGCCAGATTCTTCCTCGAATATTGACCAAAACTGGCTAGGGGTAACGATTTTAACCCCTTCATATTCCTGGAGGACTAATAGATGCTTATCCGAGGAAATTAAGTAATCGGCGGATACTGCCACCGCTGATTCCAGTAGCTTATTATCATCACGGTCCTCGCTGGCTCTTATTCTTTCTTCAACGCGTGGCGCTTTTTTAACCGCATCAAAAAAATTCTGAAGTTTATTCAAATAAATTTCGTCGGAAATTTTGCGTCGAGACAAAAGTCGGTTTTCTCTTAAGGTTGCTTCATTGGCAAAGGCTTCGATTCGTCCATCGAGCACAGCATCAATAATGCGGTTGCCGTAGTTATAATCGTCAGCCACTCCGTCGATCAGTAAGTTTGTATCAATTACTACTTTCATATTAAACAAAAAGAAGTGTCACCACTTCTTTTTTATTATAGCACTAACTTTTGAGTTTGAAAATTACATCCGTTCGAGGTCTTTTCTAAGGTCCGCAATGGCTTCAAATTCCTGAAGGCTTAGTATCTCCTGTCCGCTATTAGCCATATTTACAGCAACCTGGCGGAAGTCAGCTTTCTCATCATGAGTGCTCTGGGCAATCATGCTGCTTCCCATTTTTAGGTACAGCTTAAATAGCGGGCTTTGCTCAAAGACAGTGGCAACTTGAACCGGTAGCATTTTATTGACTCCGGCAAGATAAGCAATTTTTGATTTAAGGAGCTTTACTTGCTCAGGTAAATATCCTTGTCTTAAATGAGCAGCCTCAATCTTTTTAAGATCATCCACAACATTGATATTCTTTATGGAAGGTAAACCGCTTGAAGGCTTGTTATTAAGCTTTGGCATCTGAACCGGAGTAGGATTCGGGGTTCGCATCGGTTCTGCTTTTGCAATTGGCGGAGGTACTGAAGCAGGAACAGATGGTTTTATAGGTTCCTGATGTTTAGGAAGCTCCTTAGCTGTGATTTCTCGCTTCAACTCATTTGCGCTTACTGGTGGGACGCTTGGCTTGGACGGAGCAGTAACAGTTGGAGTAACCACTCGGTCTTTTAAAGCATTGAGACTGGTGCCGTGAGGAACCGGAGTTGGTTGTTGAGGCTTTGGATTTTCCAAATTGCTCTTATACGCTTCAAACGAACTTTTAACGTTAGAGATTGCAACTACTTCTTCCAACATTGGCTTTAATGCTGCGTATCCACCTCTTTGATAAATAACAGCGCCATACTCCGCAGCTGCTTTCTTTATTCTGTTTAAGGCAGCATCATCAATACCCTCTTTTTTCAATGCAGCGATAAACTCATCTAAATTTTGTTCTAGAACGAAGCCATCAGCCATGATGCCTAATTCCCTAGCGGAATTTTCGCTCAAGATTACCAATTGCCCGGAAGGATTAACAATACTGGTTTTTAATTCCGCTCGAACTCCGTTCCCCGCTAACGCGAGGAGTCTAGCTCTAACATTAGCTGCTTCCGAGTTAGAATAAATTTGCCCAGATACTATATCTTTTTCAAGATTTTTCCCAAGATCAGGATGCTTTAAGACCGATTGCGCGTATTGAGTAGTGGCATCCAACTTACGCTTTTCAAAAGCAATCTTTTCCTTTTGCTTTTCGGAAAGAAAATATTGCTCGAGTGGTGCTTCGAATCCGGAAGCATATTCGATTACACTCTCTAATTTAGTTTTAGTAGCTTGTGTTTGCATAGACATTATTCTTCGTCCTCATCATCAGCTGCAGCAGCAGCCTTATTTTGGGCGTTGGCTAAATTTTCTGCAGCCTTAGCTTGGGTGTCAGCGGCAGCCTTAGCTTTCTCTGCTGAATCTTTAAGGCCCGGGAAAAGATCATCCATCTGCTTTGTAGCAGTTTCTAAAGGTGTAGCAGGTGTCGTAGGTGCTGCGGTAGCAACCACTGTTGCTGGAACTTTTCGGACCTTTTCGGCGTGCTTAGCCAAATCATTAGGATCATTAAACTTACGAATATCTTCAACTTCCATATTCTCTAATTCTTTTCGAGTTGGAATGTATACGTAAGGTTTAATATTGTCTACCCGACTCTTATCTTTTAGAACTTTATCAAAATCATTGTTATCTTCTGGTTTAAGATTACCAACTTGAACAACTTTTCCAGGCAAAGCCATGTATTTATCCTTATTCTGCTCGAATTCAACTTCTCTAACACCTTTGTTTGTCAGATAAGATCTATAAATGGATTCTTTAAC
>DASPKQ010000062.1:0-3715 GCA_035627995.1 Verrucomicrobiia bacterium
TAACTTTTCCGTCTACCACATCATAAATAAACTCTGAGCTGTAATCATTCGCATCCGAATAAATGAAATCGTATTTAGGACCTTCTGCCCATAACTTTGGCAAATAAATGCTTAAAGCAATTAAAATGACCATAACTATCGGAATAGCTAGGCCTACAATTAAAGAAATGTTCTTTTTTATTGGCATATATTAAGTTTAACCCAAATAAAAACCGTAAGCAATGCCGCCAACAGGCTATTGAACCATTCCAAACTTCTCATTCTTCTCCGTTTTTTTTAAAAAATATTCTAGTCTTTTTTTATAAATATCCGGTCTTTTTCGAGAGGCGTCTATCCAGCCAACTCTTATGCGTTTGTAAGATTCTGGAAACCTTTGAAAATTACTCCAGATCTTTTTATTACGTTTAAACTCTTTTAAAAGATAGGCCGGAATAATGAATGGTTTTGGCTTTTGGTCGAAAGCATGACTGATTGCCCGCAGTCCGAATTTTGTCATTTTCTTTTGAAGGATCAACCGTCTTATACGCTCGACATTGGTTGCTGACAAATTACTCCTTGGCCTACGCGGAGTAAATCTTTGGGCAAATCGTTCGTGATCGATCCCCTTCTCAATACCGTCGATCCATCCGAAACACAAAGCCTCTTCTACCGCATCGTTGTAAGGTATTCGAGGTTTACCGGAATTCTTCTTGTAGTAAATCAGCCAGATTTCATTTTTCTTATCATGGTTTTCTTTAAGCCATTTTCTCCACGCGTGTCTATTTTTTACGTAAAGCTTTTTTGTGATTTCCATAAACCCAATCCAACCCACATATTACTTTTTCCGAGCAGCTTCATACCTATTAATAAGCTTATCTACTGAGGCAAGAGCAACAGCTTTCCCTATTACGTCCAGTGGTAAGTCTTCCAGTTTTTTAAACCGTATGCACGACTTACCCATGTCCAATTTTTTTTCGCTAGATTTGTATGCGCCTCTAAACCATTTTTCCCATTCTTTGTCTCCGTAAATATGCATCATATAAAGAGCCATGTGATTCTTTTGCGAAGCAAGGCTTACGTAAGGCAAGGGAACATTCTTTTTATTAAGATACCCTTTTGGGTAAGTTGAAAGTGGGACATAATATCCAATCATGCCATACTGCATTCCCTCTTCGTAACCTTCCGGCAAATTCTCTAAGATAACTTCCCTGATTTTTTCCAACGCATTTCTGCGTTCATCAGGAAGTTCGTCTAAATATTCATCAACTGTTTTTGCCTTGCTTTGCATATCTTTATTATAACTCGTGGCTGTAATACCATTCAATTGTGTTTAAATCAAACAGCCGTAGGAATACAATTTCCAACGGCTGTTTATTGTTTTATTCAAAATTTATCAGTCAGTAACGCCGCTTCTGCGGCTTGTCCTGGCAGCGCCAAACGTCCACAGGACGTTCGTCGACGCTCGCTTAAGAACTTCTGTTCTAGCTCGCTTCTGCCCGTTCGAATCCCTTAACTTCAAACAAAGGATTTGTCTGCCAGTCTAACGACTGCCATACAAATCCTTGGCGGAGAGGATGGGATTCGAACCCATGAGGAGGCTATTAACCCCCACGGTTTAGCAAACCGTTGCCTTAAGCCACTCGGCCACCTCTCCAAAAGGGTGTATTTGTGCTTAAAGTATGTTAATTTTAGCCGGAAATACGGTTCATAGTCAATCTTTATAGGCTCATGTTACAATTAGCTTGATTTTTGTAACATACTTACGGTCTAGTACGTCTCTATTTATGAACGAACAAGAACTTTACAATTTGCTGAAGAAAGCCCAGGCTGGAGACCGAAACTCTTTTGGCTTAATTTACGACCATTTCAAAGAAAAAATATTCAGATTTATCTTCTTTCGAGTGGGTCATAAAGAGCTGGCAGAAGACATATTAGCCGATACCTTTGTAAAAGCTTGGCTTAAAATCCAAGATGTTAACTCCCCTAAGGCGTTATCGAGCTGGATTTACCAGGTGGCAAAGAATAATATTATCGATTACTACCGCATTAAAAAAGCTGCCACTGTACCGATCGAAGAAGTCTCAGAAATTCTAACTGACAGCGTTGATCCGATCGATAGCACCAACCTTAAGATTGAGCATTCCAAGCTCTTAGAGCTCATCAAGCATTTAACTTCCGAGCAACAACTTGTAATCCAATATAAATTTTTTGAAGATTTAACCAACGAAGAAATCGCTGGGATAATGAATAAAACGGAAGTCTCCATCAGAGTCATCCAGCACCGAGCAATAATCAAACTCAAACAACTTAGTAAGCGTAAACTTAACAAATCATGAACCTAAGTCCTGAACAAATAATCGACGAACTGGTAAAGCGCATCAAGACACATGCGTCGGTTTCTGATTTGCCCCAAGACACCGCAGCCGAAGAATACATACACCTTATTAAAACCTTAAATGAGGTTCCCAAAACTACTGTTCCTGTTGCAAACTTTGAACGCGTCAAAAATCAATTGCTCGATCGCATTAGTCTTCCTAAAGAAGAACCTATTAAAGCTTCCGGCTTTGGACTTGTATTTCAATCAATCCCCCGCTTCCTTAGGATCAGTACTGGAGTTATCGGCAGCGTATTAATTTTCTCAAGCTTAACTATTGGTACGGCGGTAGCCGCGCTGGAAAGTGTTCCTGGTCAACCAATCTATCCCGTAAAGAAATTTGTAGAAAACGTTCAGATGCGCATGACCACAGATGAAGCAGCCAAAGTCAATCTTCAAATTAAATTCGCAAACAACAGATTAGAGGAATTGGAGAAAGTTCTGGAAAAAAATAAGCAAGGTAAAGTTTCAGGCGAGGAAGTACAAAAACTTGTTGAGAAGACAATAAAAGACGTAGCCCAAACTACAGACACTATTTCCAAAAAAACTTCAGAACAAAAAGTTGAAAACCCACAGGTTAAAGTTTTGACCAAAATTGTCGACCTCAGCAACAAACAGACCGCTTTGCTGCAAACAGCGTCAATTCAAAGCGAAGGAAGATTAGATCTTGGTAAAGCATTGGAAGAGTCCCTGATTACTAAAGAAAGGGCAATTGAAAATATCGAAAAAGCTGGATTAAAAGTTGAAGAAAAGCCTATCGTAATCGAACAGAGAACCGAAGATACCCAGAACACCGTACAAGCAAAGGGTAAATTAACATCAGTCTCTGCTACTTCCTTAAACATTGGAACTGCCCGCTTCCTCTTAACAAAAGATACAAAATTTGTTAATATTATTGAGACAGATTTAAAGGTTGATAAGCTGGTGGAAATAAAAGGCGAGGTCAGAGAAGGTAAAACTTACGCTTTGGAGATCTCTGCTGAATTGCCACCTAAAAACCAAGAAACAAAACCCGAACCGGAAGAAACTGAACCCACGGAAGAACAACAGTAAGTTTATTAATTTATGAAATTATGGGGTTTCACCCGTAATTTATCCTCACTAAATTTAGCGAGGATTCAGCCCTATTATCGAAACAAAAACTTCCGTTTTTACGGAGGTGGCTGAAAGTTCATATGCAGATTAGACCCCGTAAACCGGGGTCTTTTCTGTGGTGATGAAAAATGGTACAATTTAATGGTAAATTATACAATTCCAGTTAACAATTAACCAAAACAAAATATGGGGCACAAGCTTAGGCGAGCACATATTTAGTTTTGAGAAGAGCGGTAAGGTATACCGTAGCAATCCTCACTATTGAGG
>DASPKQ010000063.1:0-7103 GCA_035627995.1 Verrucomicrobiia bacterium
CTAAATTCTTAAGAAGCGCAGTACCGCCTGTCATCACCATACCTTTATCGATAATATCTGCTGCCAGCTCCGGTGGAGTCTCCTGAAGAACAAATCGAACAGCTTTGATTATTTCCCGGAGCTCTTCTTGAATTGCTTCCACAATTTCGTTGGTTGAAATTTGAATAGTCTTTGGTAATCCCTGGAGTAAATCGCGACCCCGGATTTCCATACTATTTTCTTTTTCTACCGGGAGCGCTGAACCAATTTTAATTTTAATCTCCTCAGCGCTGCGATCACCCACAGCCAAACCATATTTGCGACGGATATATTCCGCGATTGCCAGATCCAGTTTGTTGCCAGCCACACGGACAGAAGTTTGAGTAACAATGCCTCCTAAAGAAAGAATCGCAACATCCGTAGTCCCGCCGCCAATATCAATAATCATATTACCGGCTGGAGTTGCAATATCAATTCCCGCCCCGATTGCAGCAGCAACGGTTTCCTTGATGACATAAGCCTCTTTTGCCCCAGCAGCATGTGCTGCATCAATAACTGCCCTTCGTTCGGTAGAAGTTACTCCACCAGGCACTGAGATCATAACTTCTGGTCGAAAGAATCGGACATTGCCTGTTGCTTTATTAATAAAATAGCGAAGCATGGCTTCCGTGACTCTATAGTCTGCTATAACACCGTCACGCATCGGCCTGTGAGCCACGATCGTATCCGGCGTTCGTCCAAGCATCTCCTTAGCTTCTTGACCCACGGCCATTACCCGATTATCGACAACAGAAATTGCCACAACCGTTGGCTCGTTAATAACAATACCTTTTTTGGGAACAAAAACTAAGGTGTTAGCGGTTCCTAAATCAATACCAATTCTTTTTAAAAACATATTTATTCTGCTCGTTTAATGTCGGCGCCTAATTTTAATAAACGTTGTTCTAAATTTTCATAACCCCGGTCAATATGATGTACATCTGATACTTCCGATTGTCCTTCCGCTACAAGTGCGGCCGTGACTAGAGCCATACCGTTTCTTATATCCGAACAGGCAAGACTTACCCCTGTTAAGCGCGTTGGGCCGTTAATCTTAACTCGATGCGGATCTAAAATTTGAGTATTTGCTCCCATTTTGTTCAATTCAGTTGAGTATCCCAGTCTGTTTTCAAACAACCATTCATAAATAATTGTCTCACCTGCACACTGAGTAGCAAGAACTGACAGAACAGGGACATCGTCGGAAGCAAGTTTGGGATATAACCCCACTTGGAGCTTGGGCAAGGCCTTATATTCTTCTTTAGGGGGTTTTACCTGTATATAAACATCACCGACTTCAAAATTAACTCTCATCAGTTTGAGCTTAAGCAAAAAATCATCCATAAAGTCAGGATTGAGACTGGTAACTTTAACGTTGCTTTTGGTAGCGGCAGCCATGGTGATAAAGGAAGCCGCTTCGTTGGAGTCAGGAATAATTTTAATTTCTGCTCCCCTCAAACTTTCTACTCCTTCTATATAAAGTGTAGGCGTTCCAATTCCGGTAACTTTAGCTCCCATTAAGTTTAAAAATTCGGCAACTTGTTGAACATGCGGTTCGGTTGCAGCTAGCTTTATCACTGTTCGTCCTTTAGCTAGCGCAGCCGCCATGAGTAAATTTTCAGTTGCGGTTACAGATGTTTCTTCCAGGACGATTACGGCACCAGTTAGTGCTCCAGATAATAAAGTGGAATCACCTTCATGCTCAATATTAACCCCGAGAGTCTTAAATCCTGACAGATGCGCATCAATTGACCTTAAACCTATTTTATCTCCTCCACTGCTGTGAAGTGTAACTTTTCTAAATCGGGCAAGTAGTGGTCCGGCAAACAATATCGATGCCCTAAGTTTTGAGGTTAAATCTTTAGGTGGTTCAGTGTTAGTGATTTTGTCAGCCTTTATTTTTAAGATTTTGCTTTCTCTAATGTATTCAATGTCCGCTCCCAATTCCTTCATAAGGCTGACCATAACATCGACATCCTTAATTTGAGGGACATTTGTTAGAACACATTGTTCTGGTGTCAACAAGCAAGCTGCCATCAAGGGCAGTGTTGCATTCTTGGATCCAGCGACAATGATTTCGCCAGACAATTCTTTTCCGCCCGTAATGATAAACTTGCTCATAGCCACAACATTCTAGCAGAAACGGAATATCTTGAAAAATCTTAGCATTTCGGGTAAAATTAGGAAGTTCATTTACTAAATTATGACCTTAAAAAGCAGATTTTTACTCATTGCAATTGGCCTCGTTATCTTTCTAGCCGCGAGTCCTTTTTTGGTATTATTTGCCCGCGGTTATAAATACGACTTCAGCAAACGCCAAATAGTTAAAACCGGAAGCCTAATTGTCAGAACAGAACCAAGTCATGCTGAAATCCTTCTTAACGGAAAGAAAAACAGGGCTGATACTCCAACAACTATTAGATTTCTATCCCCGCAAGACTACATCGTGACAATCAAAAAACCTGGCTACCAGGACTGGACCAAAAGGTTAGGCATTCACTCCGAACTCGTAACATGGGCTAATCTCGACCGAGAATACATTGCACTGTTTTTTGTCGAACCAAAAATTCTCAAAGAAATGAATAGTATGGAAGCAATCTTAAGTCCTGACTATAAAGAACTTCTGGTACTATCTCAAGACAAGGTCAGTTCAATTAATCTCAATGAGAATCAGGAGCAAACACTCACCCCGGCTAGTTATTTAAATTTAATCCTTACCAATTCCAACACAATAAATAAACAAACTGCATACCAGCTCCTAAAGAATCCAAATACAATACCATTTTCAAACGAACAAATTCTTGCTTCCAAGAAAATCATATCTAACAATAATTACCATGCAATCTTAAGCGGTGGCTCATTAATGATTACCAATTTGCAATCAAATCCAGTATTTGCAATCGACGACATTCAAGATTTTATCCTTGACGACCAAATCCTTTGGTTTCTTGAAGGCAACCAGCTTCGAAGACGTGACCTCAGATCGAATAACAACGAGCTGCTTCATCCGTTTGTTCCAGCGGCTGCAGATGCCCGATTAATACGCGCGGACGGCAGTTTGTTCTTACATTTAGACAAATCGCTTTATATACTTAATGACAACCTGGATTTAATTTATGGAAATGTCTCTTATGCACACTTTGATCCAAGGTCAAAACAACTGGTTTATGCCAATGACCATGAAATATTCTTATTCAATCTCAATTCTCAAAAAAGTAACCTTATTTTAAGAAGCTCATCGGTAATCAGTCAGCCAATTATCAACTCTGAAACAGGGTATGTATTTTTTGGCAATGAGGGTAAAATAAAAGCCATCGAAATTGATGGTCGAGATCATAGAAATATATACAACATTGCTAATTTCACAAAATCCTTCACGCTCTCCGAGAATGGAAAGCTGCTTTACGTCTTTGATGACTCAAGTGTTAAGGTTTATCAAATAAGATAGTGTCAGTAGCCAGCTTTATCTAACGCGTCATTAACTAGCTTATCGGCTAGTTTATTTTTTTCCCGAGGAACGTGTGTAAATTCAACATCAGCAAAATTTTTTGTAAGTTTGAATATTTCAGTAACTAATGGCTGTAAACCCGGCTCACGGACTTTATATTTGCCGTGTAGTTGCTTTACAACCAATTCAGAATCTAAAAAACAGGATACAATCTGTCCGTTAAGTTCCAAAACGTTTGTAAGACCACGAATTAAAGCCTGATACTCGGCTTGATTGTTAGTAGTGATGCCGATATACTCTCCGAATTTGTTTACAACCTCATTTTTATCATTGTAGACAACAACTCCTATGGCTGCGGGTCCTGGATTCCCTCTTGCCCCACCGTCAGTATAAATAATGTATTTACTCATCAAGTTTTACGTCAATTATCTTTAAGTCGATTTGTTTTAACCCATTCCACTCGTTAACGAAAAGATCATAGGCAGCATGGAAAAGCTGACCAGGTTTTATTTTATTTAACAAGAACGCTTGGTTAAACGCAATGGCAGAAAAAACAACAGTTCCGATTCTTACTCTCATTTTTGCGTGTTGAGACTTCGGTCCTACGGCAGCGGAATCAATAAGTTCGATGTTTTTTGACATAAACTTTGGTTTGAAATTACCAAAACCAAACGGAGCTAATTTTTCCACAAATTCTAAAGTCTGAAAATTCAAATCCGCATCGGTCAGCTCAGCGTCAATGTAAAGATTGGATTCCGCAATTTCCAAACCAGAACTGTCCGCAAACGCCAAAAGCTTTTTGTAAAACTGATCTACTTTTGACGATTCCAAGGTAAAACCTGCGGCTTGCTTATGACCACCGTATTTTAAAAGATATTCTTTTGAATCATTTAAGGCCATTACCATATCAAATGAATCATTGGAGCGGGCCGAACCGGTTGCAAAATCTTCGGCTTTATCCAAAATAAGCACTGGACGGTTATATTCTTCGCAGAGCTTACCAGCTACCAGTCCAACAACTCCCTTAGGCCAGTTTTGGCCATAAGCAAGGAGAACCTTGCGGTCTGATATCATTTCAATTTGAGCTTTAGCTTCACTTAATATCTGGTCAGTTAGAGCTTGTCGGTGTTTATTTAATTCGTTAAGTTCAATTGCCAAATTCTGAGCCTCAACGATATTTTCAGATATCAAAAGTCTGAAAGCTACATCAGCATGTTTAATTCTACCCGCGGCGTTGATTCTAGGGGCTAGGACAAAACCTAAGGTATAACTGTCTAAATTTCCTTTACACTGGGCAATATCCAAAAGCGCCTTAAGACCTGGCCAGCGGGTCTTTGCTAAAACCTTCAAACCAAAGGCCACCAAAATCCTGTTTTCAATAGTTAAGCTCTGGCAGTCGGCCACAGTACCAATAGCTACCAAATCTAAAAGCCATTTTTCCCACCCAGCTTGAATACCTTTTTCTGTTCTTTTTTCGGAATTAGAAAACAAGGCCTGAACTACTTTATAAGCAACTCCTACACCGGTTAAATATGGGAAAGGATATACATCATTCGGATTCTTTGGATTGACAATTGAATACGCCTTGGGCAAGTCACCTGTCAGTTCATGATGATCGGTGATTATTACGTCCATCCCAAGTTCATTGGCAAGATTCACTTCCTCAACTGCGTTAATACCACAATCAACAGTAATTATTAAGCTACAGTTTCGCTCTTTCAATTTTTTAATGGCATCGAGATTCATGCCATAACCCTCCGTGAATCTGTCGGGGATGTAATAATCAACCGTGGCACCTGCCTTTTTTAAGGCCTGATACATTACCGCCAACGCTGTAATTGCATCGGCGTCGTAGTCAGCATAAATTGCGATTGTCTGTTTGGTATCTATAGCATTCCAAATACGTTCGACCGTTTTGCCCATATCTTTAAAAATAAACGGATCCAATAGCTTATTATAATCGGGTTCCAAAAATTGTTGAATCGCCTTTTCTTCTGTTATTCCTCTTAAAGCAAGCAATTTTAAAACAACGGCCGGATACTCCGGCATAACAGGGATTACTTGTTCGTTAATTTCTTTAATCACCCATTTTCTTTTCATTGAGGATAATATGGCTTTTTCTTATATTCCAATTCTAGCATAAAAAAGAAGGCGGCAATTAGGCCGCCTTTGTTTATAACTTTTATCTGAGTTGCCTTAGTAATTCGGGGAGCAAACTGACCCCTGTCATTTCTGCGGGTTTATTCATGGCCATCAATTCCAGAATGGTTGGAGCCACGTCTGAGAGTACTCCTGTTGGCATCATATTTGCCAAAGAAACAATTCCGTCTTCCCTAGGTGCTTTAAGTTTGAACTGGTTAGCGACCAAAATCAAAGGTACGGGATTTGTGGAATGTTCTTTATCAATACCACCTGATCGCTTGTCTAATAGTTCCTCAATGTTTCCATGATCAGCAGTTATTACTAAACAGATATCTTGCTCGAGACATGCTTCGGAAATCTTCTTCAGACAATTATCAACTGCTTTAATAGCTTCAACGGAAGCTGGGATGCTGCCAGTATGTCCTACCATGTCCGAGTTGGCGAAGTTTACTAACAAAAAGCTGTAATTAGATTTTAATTTTGATAATAAATTTTCTGTGACCTTGTAAGCAGACATTTCAGGCACGTCTTCATAATTTTGATAGTTTGAGACTGGTGAAGTAACAATTTCTCTGTCCTCTCCTGGAAATGGATTGATAACGCCGCCATTGAAGAAGACAGAAACATGGGCGTATTTTTCGCTTTCCGCGATATGATATTGTCTTAACCCTTGTTTGCTAAAAACCTCCGCCAAATTATTAACGACCTCGATTGGTGGAAAAGCTATTTCAACTTTTATTTCTTGGGAGTACTCGGTCATGCTTACCGCATATAAGTCTTTGAAATTTACGGTAGGTTTGGTGAATTTTGAAAAACCAGGCTGTGCGAACGCCCGAGCAAGTTGAAGGGCCCGGTCAGGTCTGAAATTGAAGAAGATAATAGAATCTTTGTCTTTAACAACACCGGGTTCTTGCTGAGGATTTGTTATGACCGTTGGAGGAACCATCTCGTCGAAAATATGCTGGTCATAATTAGTTTGAATAGCCTGCTCAGCACTCGCCGAGGTTGGTCCTTCACCAAAAACCATAGCTCGGTAGGTTTGTTCCGTAAGGTTCCAGTGTTCACCGCGGTCCATGGAATAGAATCTACCGGCAACAGTGGCAATACGTCCAATCTTGAGTTCATCAATTTTTTTGTTGAGTTTTTGCAGAGTTTCCATTGCTATCTGAGGTGGCGTATCACGTCCATCCAAGAACATATGTACGTAAACGTTTGTGATTCCCTGCTCAGCCATAAGTCCCAGCAAAGCAAATAAGTGTTCATCATAACTATGCACGCCACCTGGGCTTACTAATCCAGCCAAATGCATAGCAGAATTATTCTTTTTAACATGATTTATGGCGTTCAGGAATGCCGGATTCTGAAAGAATGACCGGTCTTCTATGGCTAGAGTAATACGAGCCAAATCTTGACCTACAATGCGGCCAGCACCAATGTTAAGATGGCCTACTTCGGAGTTACCCATTTCACCCCAGGGCAATCCCACTGCCGGACC
>DASPKQ010000064.1:0-3682 GCA_035627995.1 Verrucomicrobiia bacterium
GGCTATGGCCATTCAAGTCCTTTATGTGTTCCCAGTTATGACTTTTTTCTTGGGTTGGAAAGTATTACCGGCCGGACTGACTTTATACTGGATAGTTAATACCTTGTTTGGTATTGGCCAACACTATTACATTATTAGAAAAGAGGCTAGAGAGGCATTATATGGAAAACCACAATAATGAAAAACTTAAAAATCGAATCAAAGAACTCTTGAACTATATGGGTTTCGAGCCAGAAGTTTACGAACGGATGGAAGAAGGGCGTGTGGTATTTAATATAAAGACCCGTGACGCGCAATTGCTAATAGGTAAGCAAGGATCAACACTCGAATCTCTTCAGCACATAGTCAGGATCCTTTCCAGACAAGATGGAGTGGACGAGCGATATCCGTTTGCGCTAGATATCGATGACTATAAAGATAAGCGCGTAATATATTTGAAAGAATTGGCTCGCAAAGCAGCACATCAGGTCCGGGATACAAAAAGAGCCGTGTCCTTGGCTCCCATGCCGGCATATGAAAGAAGAATTATCCATAATTATTTATCGCTGTATTCAGATATTAAATCCGAAAGTATGGGAAAAGATCCGAACCGTAAAATAATTATTCGGTATAAACAGCAAGCGAAGGGAAACGGTGACTTCAACTTTATAGAAAATATGTAAATTACTTAAAACCCGCCGGATGCGGGTTTTATAGTCAAAAGAAAAAGGCGAAGATCGAAAAATTGATCCTGCCTTGCAGTTGAGACATTAAAGATGGAGGGCCACAAGTTGGGGCCAGCAAATTCTGGGAGCCATCAAGCGCCCTCCACCCCGACGCCCTTCGTCGGCTAGCTGGTGCCGTGGGCCGTCTGGTTCGCGGAATTCGTCATCGCGACCGCCTGCGTCGTCTGGGTGAGGCGGGTGAAGCCGGGCTGATGCCATCTGGCATGGTTCGCATGTCTCGTCATCTCGTCCTCCTTGTGGGCGAGTTGGTCCGCATTGGACACCAGGAAACGCAGACCTGTCCTAAATAGCTTATCGGTTCTGATTGATGGCGTCAACAAAAAACCTCCTGTACTGGAGGTTTGTTAATGTAAGGTAATTTAGGACTTAATGTGAAGGAGGCTTATGATAAACCAGAAAAGAATAGATAAATCATTCTTGAAATAAGGAACATCGATAACACCGTGTAAAACAACCGTCACGACAAAACAAACCGCAGCCAAACCAATCAGCGAGTGTTTTTTCTTGTAAGTCTTTAACGAAATATAAATGATAGCAGCAAAGGAGACCAGGCCTAAAAGCCCCAACTCAACCCAGAAATTAAGAATTATATTGTGCGGATAATTCAGAATTTCACCTGAAAAGTTTTGTTGTGCGAGCGTGGTCCGAAATCCGTAAAGCCCATTTCCTAAAATCGGATTTTGGGTCAATTTAGTTACAGCGGCATTAATCAAATCTAGTCGCGCAAAGCCTGAGGGATCATGTGATGTGATTAATACCCGTTGTCTAATCGGGGAAATTAAGGCAACTGCGAGAATTGCCGCGCCTAGAAGCAGAAGAATCTTTTTAGCAGAATAGCGCTCTAACAAAAGAAAAAAAAGAACTGTGGCCACTGCAAACCATGCTCCTCTGGAAAAGGTGAGTAGGATAGCCGCGCCCTGAAGTGCAAATCCCCATCCTAAAATCGATCGATTCAAAAAAGGATGACGTTTAATAAAGAGCACAGCGAAGAAAACGAATAGTGGCGCAAGATACAATGCGAGAGCATTGGGGTATTCAAAAACCGAGGTTATCCTTTTTACTTCTTCCCCTGTTCCCCAAAACCTAAGCGGTAAAAACATTCCAGTAAAATACTGAAAAATTCCGAATGCAGAGATCAAGGTGGCACCGGTGAACAGCATTCTGAATGCAGGTTCCAGTTCCTTAGGTTTCTCGATGAGAAGAATTACAGCATAAAAAAACAAAACTGGTTCCATAACGAAAGCCTTGAGAAGTCCTAAGGCCTTAAACGGTTCGGGTGAGAATAAGGTTGAAATAATACCTGCAGTTACAAATGTCCCAATGGCCCAATTGAGCATGCCTAAATTTTCTATTCGTTGAAGGTGTTTGTACCGTGATGTAAAAACCGAAAATAAAAATACCACCAGAAGCAGTTCAAGCACGGTGGTTGGGACGTCGAAAATTCTAAGCCGAATCAAATATGTCGGCAGGAGCAGTAAAATCGCCCCCAGTCCGAGCATTGGCTTCTTTAAGCTTAACCAGCCGAATCCTGTAAGGGCTAAGGCTAGTGCTAACAAATTCATCGGGTTTTTCTTGGGTTTCTTTTAACTCTTATGTTTCTTGTGTCTGATTCACTGCTAGTAACAATGTTTGAGTTGTTTAAGATGGTGACATCGTCATCAGCATCAATAAAAATTCTGATACTGTTTTGAATTGAATCGCCTGAAGGCATTGTAACGTTTACCATCAAGGTTTGCCAACCTTCTTCTGCGTCATTAATAGTAAAAAGGTACGGCTCAGAATTTTGACGGCCAACATAATCGCCTTCTAAGTATAGTTCAACTCGATCTGGACGCTGTCCTATAACTTGGATTTCAGCGGTAAACGGCAAGTCTTTGATGTCGCTATTGTTATTCGGTTTGATGAATCTTACTTGAGTTCCGCCGACCTGATTTGGATCAACACCCGAACCGTCATCAAGTTCTGTAGGCGGTGAATTATAACCAGCTGCCCTTGCCCAGGCTTGGACTGGATTTTCCCAGTTGGGATTATCGCGTTGTTCTGAATGGAAAATCGTAAATACCCTGTTCTCAATTAAATCAGGTGGTGTTAAGTCTGAGGCCCGCTTGCCGTTTATTCTATTAACTCTGACTACAACGTGAACATCGTCATAATCTTTGGGTACGGCAAAATCTGCAAAGACTTCCGATTTGGTGGTGGGTGTATATTCTGTCGGTAATTTTCCAGAAACAGCGTCAACGTAAATATTTTGGATTCCAGGAGGTTCAACAAAATTTTCAATTGGAGTACCCTTGGTCGCTTCACGCATAAATTGGTTCCAGATTGGAGCAGCAACAACTACACCGTCGGCACCGGCCCGCATCGGAGTGGAGTCATTATTACCAGTCCAAACACCAGTAACGAGAGAAGGAGTGTAACCCATGGTCCATCCATCCTTCCATTTTTGTGTAGTTCCAGTCTTAGCACCAACTGGTCGATCAGGGAGTATTAAAGGTGAGCGAGAACCGAAGACAAAAGCTCTGGCATCGTTGTCCGTCATAATACTGACGATCTCATAAGCAACTTGTGGATCAAGCACTTCTTTTCCTTCGCTTTCTTTAAATTCTTCCAGGATTTTACCTTTGGCATCAGTTACAGAAAGAATCGGAGTGTGGTCATAGTGTTTGCCTAAAGCGGCAAACGTTCCCATGGCAGATGTATGATCAAGGAGAGTCAGTTCGCAGCCTCCCAAAACCAAAGATAAGCCACAAACATCAGTGTTTAAGGGTGTACTGGTTAAGCCCATGTCTTTCATGGTGTCTATAGCATTTTGGACACCGGCCAAGGCCAAAGTTTTAACGGCCGGGACATTTAGGGATCCAGCTAAGGCTTTACGCATGGATACTGGACCGTGGGAAGAGCCATCGTAGTTACTTGGAGCATATTCTTCTCCGCCATAAGTGCCAAACACAGTCCTA
>DASPKQ010000065.1:0-5304 GCA_035627995.1 Verrucomicrobiia bacterium
GTCCGAGTTGTTGACGGAAATCTTACAAAAAATCAAAAAATCGAGATGTTAGGGACTAAAACGTCAGCCGATGCCTTAGAAATTGGCTTTTTTAAGCCCAAATTTAGCCCAGCAAGCGAGTTAAAAACCGGAGAGGTGGGTTATATCGTCACAGGCTTAAGAGACGTCAGAAAGGCCCGGGTCGGAGATACGGTTACAAGCACCGATAACAACGTAGAAGCGCTACCTGGATACAAGCAGGTAAAGCCGATGGTTTATGCCAGCATCTTCCCAGTAGCCGGTGATGATTATCCGCAACTACGTGATGCAATTGATAAACTCAAGCTAAATGATGCGGCTTTAGAGTTTGAACCGGAACATATTCCAGCACTCGGTTTTGGTTTTAGAACTGGTTTCTTAGGTCTGCTTCATATGGATATAGTCCAAGAACGCTTGAGTAGAGAATACGGCTTAAACCTTGTATTAACAGCTCCCTCTGTAGAATACCGAATAAACCTAAAAGATAGATCCACGCTTGTAATGCACACTCCAGCTGAAATGCCCGATCCTTCCCATATTGAAAGCATGGAAGAACCATGGGTGGCTATTGAAGTGCTGGTTCCGCAAAAGTATATTGGCGGCATTCTGGACTTGATCACCGGAAGGCGGGGAATTTACAAAAATATGGACTACCTTAGCAACGATCGAGTTCTGATTACAGCTGAAATGCCTCTCGCCAATATTATTATTGATTTTTATGATAAACTTAAAAGTGTTTCCTCAGGATACGCTTCACTAAATTATGACTTGCTTGATTT
Organism: Verrucomicrobiia bacterium; assembly: GCA_035627995.1. Classification (GTDB taxonomy): domain Bacteria; phylum Patescibacteriota; class Doudnabacteria; order UBA920; family O2-02-FULL-48-8; genus DASPKQ01. The sequence continues at coordinate 798 of DASPKQ010000065.1, forward strand.
TCGAAAAGCAGACCTGGTTAAATTGGATATTCTTGTGGCAACCGAAATCGTTGACGCCCTTTCCATTATTGTCCATAAAAGTCTGGCTGAGCAAGAAGGGAGAGGGTTGGTGGAAAAATTAAAGTCTTTAATTCCTAGACAGCAGTTCGAAATAGCTTTGCAAGCTGCAGTTGGAGGAAAAATTTTAGCTCGCGAAACCATTCCAGCCATGCGAAAAGACGTTACTGCCAAACTTTATGGCGGTGATGTAACTAGAAAGATGAAACTCCTCGAGAAGCAGAAAAAAGGTAAAAAACGCCTTAAACGAATTGGTTCTGTGGACATACCACAAGAAGCGTTTATGGCAATTTTAAAGAAATAAAATGAGAAACAGAGAATTAATCAGAAAAATTTGGATTGTTATAGCCGTGCTGGCCATCATCAGCATGGTTTTCATAGCAGTATTCCCAGCATTTTTATACTAATATGGATATAAGGGATTTCTTGCTTTCAAGGTGGGCCACAGCATTTTTGCTTATTATGCTTGTCTTAATAATGTTTGTAACCGCGAAATTATTACTTCAAAAAAGAGAAGTGGAGAATGAAATCGCAAAGCTGGATTCCCGTGTTCAGGAAATAAATAAAGACAATCAAGAGCTCTCTGAATTGATAAAATATTTGAATACTCCTGAATACGCCGAACGGCAGGCCCGAGAAAAACTTAATTTGAAAAAAGAAGGGGAGCAAGTAGTGGTTCTTCCACCAACTGAGTCAGAAGGAAATGTGGCTGGAATCTCAGAAGAATCAATACCGAATTACAAGCGTTGGTATAATTATTTTTTTGGAGATAAACTGTGACCAAAAAACAGAAAATCATAGGAATAACTACAGTAAGCGTAGTAGTCATTGTGCTGTTGGGCATTGTTTTGATTTATGGCGTGACTCTAGGTGACCCGCTTACTAATTCTTTAAAAAAATTGTTCCCGGCAAAAATAGTTGGAAGTCATATGGTATCCGTTTATGATTATGAGCAAGCTTACAAGTTGGCAAAAAAATTAGATCCAAACACGACTCAAACCGCAGTGACAGAACAGCTCGTGCGCATGGAAAAAATCAAAACACTTGCCGGCAGCCTAGGAATTGTTCTGCAATCCGATGATGTCTTAGATGAACTGAACTATCTTAAAAAAGGAAGAAGTGATTACAATCAATTTCTTAATCAATACTTTGACGGTGACGAAGAAATGTTTCGCCGCTTTGTTGCGTATCCTCAAACCTGGGATGCGTTAATTAGAATTCATTACAATTCACAAATGGATGAAAACCAAGCAGCTTACCAAGAAGCGTCAAGGATTTTAGATCTTATTAAAAGCGGGGCTGAAAAATTTGAAGATGCTGCAAAAAAATATAGCGCTGATCAAATTACCGGTCAGCTCGGCGGAGATCTGGGATTTGTAACTCATGGTCAGATCATTCCTGAGCTAGAAGAGCAGGTAACTGTAAGCGCATTAGGTACAGTTGCCGATCGCGTAATGGTATCTAGATATGGCTACCATATCGCTTACCCTGTTGAAACAGCTTTGCAAAATAATGAAAAACTGTGGCATATCAAACATATCCTTATTGAAACTAAAGGGTTTGATGAATGGCTAGAATCGCTACTTCGTCCGATTAAAGTAAGGAATTTTAAAAAATAATTGGTTTGAGTAAAACTCGATGTTATAATGAACGGCGTGAGACTCGTCTGATGAGTCATAAGCCGTTTTTTATTTAGCGGGATTCGTATAGTGGCAGTACGCGGCCTTCCCAAGGCTGTGGCACGGGTTCGATTCCCGTATCCCGCTCCAAAAAAAATTTTAATGTGCACTTTTAATGTCTGTTACACCCCGAATCGTTTCATTAATTCCATCTGCAACAGAAATAGTTTATCTGCTGGGTTTAGGTGAAAATCTTGTTGGAAGATCTCATGATTCCAACTATCCCGAGGAGGCTTTAAAGAAAAAAGTAATTTCTTCGCCGGCAATTGAAAGCAACCTAAATAGTTTGGAAATCGACAAAGCAGTAAAGAATCTCCTACATCAAGGCACGAGCGTCTTTCATATCGATCAAAAAAAATTGGCTCGTCTCAAGCCTGATATTATTTTGACACAAGAACTTTGCAAGGTCTGCGCTCCGACGTTTACCCAGGTTCATAAAGCCGCCAAGGTTCTTGAAGGAGAAACTAAAATCATTTCATTAGAACCCCACTCCATTGGTGACGTGTTCGAGAACATATTTCAAATAGCGGAGCATTCAGGCTCCAATGTTAACGTCCGGTCAATCGTAGAGCGGCTTAAATATCGGCTGGATATTGTTTCCACCAAGCACAAAAATTTAAGGAAACCGACCGTGGCGATAATCGAGTGGCTTAACCCACTAATGGTTTCCGGTCATTGGGTACCCGAAATGGTCCAGCTTGCTGGTGGACAGATGGTGCTTTCAAAGCCAGGTGACCAATCAAGGTATGTGGACTGGTATGAAGTCGTTAGCACAAATCCCGACGTAATAATCTTCGCGCCTTGCGGTTTTGATATAGAAAGAACAAAGAAAGAAATTTATCTATTTAAATACAGAAGCGGGTGGGAGAATCTTAAGGCCGTCAAAAAACAGCAGGTTTACTATATGGATGCGGACAGCTATCTTACCCGATCCGGACCACGACTGGTCGACGGGGTGGAGATTTTGTCGCGTATAATTCATCCAAATCTATTTGGCTATCCAAAAACCTACGAAGCCCAGCCGGTTGCTTAACATTGCTTAATTCTTTAAAAACTGTTAAAAAAATCATAGCGGCTGAAAGGAAAGTATGAACAGAGACATAGATTTTCTCTTTGAACTGGGTCAACTAAGATATATTAAACGCGCTTGGGTACAAGTGCTTTGCCCTGATTTCGAAAATTTGAGCGAACACATGTTTCGCGTAATTTGGCTTGCTTTGTTGATCAGCAAAATGGAGAACGCTGGCGATCATGAAAAAATCATGAAGATGGCTTTAGCCCATGATATTGTTGAGAGTCGGACAGGAGATGTTCACTACATTTCACGACAATATACTAAACGTAACGAAGAACTTGCGATTGCTGATATGGTTGAGGACACCAGCCTCACTGAATTCAAAGACATTTGGAACGAATATGAAAAGCGTGAATCGATTGAAGCTAAAATCGTTAAAGACGCCGATAATTTGAGTGTTGATATGGAGCTAGTTGAACAAGCTTACCGCGGCAACCAACTCAAAGAAGTTTTCTCTGAACATCGGCATAAAGTCGCTTCTAGTGGTCTAACTACAGAATCAGCCAAAAAGCTTTGGCATCAAATCTGGAATGGAAATCCCCATGACTGGCACCTTAAAGGACGGAACAGATTTAACGGTGGTGATTGGAAGGAATACAAATAATGGATTTTCGACTAGCAGCCAAAGCCTTCATCATTAAAGATGGAAAACTATTTATGATTAGGAGGCGTCCCAACGATCCTCATAAGCCCGGCGCCTGGGATATCCCTGGAGGAAGACTCGAACTCGGCGAGAATCCATTCGAAGGTTTAAAGAGGGAAACCAGAGAAGAAATATCTTCTGACGTAGAGATACTCATGCCGATTGCTGTTAATCATTTTGTCCGGGATGATGGACAAAGAATAACTCTGACAATGTTCCTATGTAACCTTGAGGGGGACAATATCAAACTTTCGGAGGAACACCAGGAATACAGATGGTTTGATATTATAAAAGAGATTGATCAAATACCTGAATTCTTCCATGGGGCAATAATAAATTTCCAGAAATATTTAAAATAATGTCTAAACTTCCGAATTGGGATCTCTCAGCGCTTTATAAAAACCCAAGCGATCCAAAAATATTTAATGATCTAACTCAAGCTAAAAAACTGGCTACTGATTTTTCGTCAAAATTTCGAGGTAAAATCAACGAAAAAATTACACCTCTCCAGCTTAAGAAGGCAACGGAAGCATACGAATCTTTATTTTTACTTGCTTTAAAACCGGTAGACTATGCTGCATTAATCCATTCTACGGATTCTTTAAATCCAGCCTTAGGAGTTTTGTTACAACGGACGCAACAGTTTTTTTTGGAAATCCGAAGTAAGATGCTATTTTTTGAGCTCGAAATGTCAAAAATTTCCGATGCCAAACTTAGTAGGCTCGCCTCAACGGAATTATTGTCTAACTATAAACATTTTTTGGAGACTATCCTAAAAACTAAAAAGCACAAGTTAAAGGAAAGTGCTGAAAAGATTTTTAACGATAAATCGCTTATTACAAGTGCATTTGTCAGATTATTCAATCAGCATCATTCCAAGAAAAAATATTTCATTAAACTTAAGGGTAAGAAAATACAAGCCAGCCAAGAAGACATTATGTCTTATTTGGAAGACGAAAATCGCTCTGCCAGAAAAGCAGCTTCTGAAGCTTTCTCCTCTGGGGTAAAAGAAGATGAGCAGATGCTGGCTCTCATTTATAATACGATAATTAA
>DASPKQ010000066.1:0-3663 GCA_035627995.1 Verrucomicrobiia bacterium
GTTCGGTCTCAACTATGGGGCAGGCTTAGGCCAGTTCCGCACGGGCAACATTAGTCGGCGAAAGGTTAGGCAGGAGTTCAACTTCAGCCTTGCCAATCCTCAACTGACCCAGGTGGAGACCCACGAAACGATCGAGATCAAGCAGTTCGTGGAGGAAGAGGCGGGACGTTACGGCGGATTGGCACTCAAGTTGGAAGCCGTCGGCACCATATTGGTTGCTCCCGGCACGAAACTGCGGGTTGGCTGGGGATACAACACCTTGGGGTTTGAGCGTTTTTCAGCAACATTCGTCCATCTGTTCGGTGTGCGGCAAAAACCCGCACTCAACCGGTAAGGATGGCGAATGGTTACGAAGCAGGCTGCAGGTGCCACGAGCATCTGCAGCCTTTTATTTTACATTTGCCATAATAAATGGTATAATTGAAACACTAAAAATACACTAAGAAACAAAAAGATGAAAAATAAGCTAACATTGCTACTTTTGGCCGGGGTTGTTTTGATTGTTGCTGTGGTTTTGCAGATCCAAAAAAATCAAAAAGAAAACGCGTCCGACAAGGCTTTCGAATTCCATGGAAACGTTTGGCAGGTCTCTGATAACCGAATTGAGGTACAAGGTTCATTTAAAATTGAAGGTAAGGACTTTAATTCTAGCGATCCCATTAAGACCGTAATGGTTGAAGTGGGTCCAGAAACCAAAATTATACGGAATGCATTTAAAATGCCAAGTGCAGAAGAGCTAAAAGCTACTAATGGAATGTTCAAACCTAATGAACTGCCCAAGGAAGAACGGCCGAGTACAGTTGAGGAATTGCGGCAGGATCACCTTACAAAAACTATTGGTATTAAAATCATATCCAAAAAAGATATTTTAAATAAAGAATCTTTTATTGCTTCAGAAATAATTTATACGCTTCCTAATTAAACAAAAAATGAGCAGAAAAACAAAAATCATTTTATTTACGTTGGCTTTTGGGCTGATGTCTTTCGCATTGTTACTGGCAGCTGAGAAAATTAATGCAGGAAGATGGTATGGTGCGGACCCTTTACCGCGTTGCGACGATAGAACCCCGGGGCGGAGATGCGGGCCATATGTAACCCAAAACGGCATGAGCAGCGCTCAGCTGTACGAAGGCCGATACAGTGGACACATAGAAGGTCATGGTGGATTTGGCGGCGCCGGCGGCAGAGCAAGTGCCAGCATGTGTATTACTCAAAGTGCTTCCATGTGGGACGGCGCTTGTTGGCCCGTTGTAGATCAAAACGGAAATGGAAATGTTGGCGATGGCCGCGTTGATTTTGATAGCGGTTGGGAAGGACTAGGGAGTGATTATGGTTTTCGGGGAAGATACTTCATAGTGGAAGGCTATGCCAACGATGTCACTTTTGATCCTCATTTGATGGAGAATTACTCTCGTAGAGTCGAGGTTACCAGTTTCCAAACTAACTTACCATTGGTTAACAATCGGTATCGTGCAACCGTAGGTCAATCAATTACAGTTTCATGGCGCGGCGAATGGTCGAGCTATCGAATTCTATTTTGGGACGGTGCTGTTTCGGGCGGTGGTGGTTCCGCTGACAATATTGGAGAAATTGACAGCAGATCATTTACAGCAAGCTCCCCAGGTATCGCTTACTTTACAGTTAGATTCGACGGCCCAAGCAGTAACGGAATCACCTCACATGAGGTTGATATCGAAGTCGATGTGGTCGTCCCTTATTCGCAAAGTTCTTACTATTCACAGAGCTCGTACTATTCTCAGGCTTCATACGGACCTGGCTACTCTCAAGGTTCCTATTACTCTCAAAGTTCCTATGGTCCAGGATATAGCCAAGGCTCTTACTACTCACAAGGATCTTATTATTCCCAGGGTTCGTATTCATCCAACATAACTTTCAGTGGCACGGTATTTGAAGATCGTAATACTACAACTTGTTGCGGAGGTGTACAGGATCCAGGAGAGCCAGGAATTTCAGGGCGCACCGTGTATTTGCATAGATGTCTCGGTGGTGTTTGTGATTCAAGCAATCCAGCTGAGGCTCAATTCATAAGTCAACAGAATACGAATGCCAGCGGGTTTTATCAGTTTTCCGGTTTAGCTGCTGGTAATTATCGGGTTACCCATAATGTACCTTTTGGTTATGTCAGAACAACCGATGATTCGGTGCCATGGAGAAATACATCACAAACTATAAACTTTGGAGTTCATCCATCCGGAACTATAAACGTTAACTCGAATAATGCTTTGGGATCATGGACCATTAACGGACCCCAAACCTTCAGTGGCAATGGTTCAAGCGCATCTTATACTGGACTACCTGGTTCATACACAATATCAGTCCCGCCTTTGTCAGGGTATTCTGTTGCTATAAACCCTTCTGCAACCCAAAATTTGAGCGCTGGTGCTTCCATTACATATGATTTGGTTTATACCCCTCAACAGGGAAGCTTAACGGTTAACGCCAATATTTCTAGTGGAAGTTGGATCATCCGAAATTCATCAGGAACGCAGGTTGCCAATGGATCCGGAACAGCTCCGCAATCTTATAACTTAAACATTGGGGCCTATTCAGTTACTGCCGGATCGGTCGCAGGTTACAGTGACCCCGCCCCTAATCCAAGAAGCGCAAATGTTTCAAATGGTTCAAACACAGCAGTTGTCCTTAATTATGGTTTGGCCCCACTTTCCGCGCCCAGTAACGTTACCCTTAACAATAATCCTTGCGAAACGATTAACATTTCTTGGACTGATAATTCAAATACAGCGCCAAACAACCAAGAGACAAGTTTCGAAATATGGCGCCGGGATGAAGCCGGTGGTGGATTTGTAAGGATCCGGACCGAAGCAGCTAACGACACTAGTTACACTGATCCGTCTAGTAATGTGGCTGGAACCGATCCGCAGATTAATCATCGCTATTTCTATTTTGTTCGAGCAATATCAAACCTGCCAGCAGGAGTAGGAAGAACCGCTGATTCGCCAACGGCTGGTCCAATACTAAACAGAGAATGTGTACCAGATCTTCGAGTTTACAAACGTCCGTCGCACATTATTAGCGGGATAATTCCACCAGGTGTTTCCAATCCTTATATTTCAACCACGACAATTCAAGAAGGAAATGTAGTCAGATTCCAAGTAACAGTTGAAAACGTTGGAACCGCACCAGCTCCGATTACCAACATATCTGATGTGCTCTCAGGAAATCTGGTACAGCCGCCAGCCGGAGTTGTGCGTCCAGCTGGATGCAACAATCCTCAAGGCCCTTGGAATCTCTGTATTGATAAAGACGGTGACACCGTATACAATGAGCTGTCCACTGTTTACGGAACAGAACGGGGCTCAATTAGCGGTACTGCTCCGAATTTAACTATCAACCTAAACGGCGGATGGGGAAGCAAGTCTATTGGCAATCCTAACTGGGTTATTACCTTTGATGCGCTTGTAGATTCAGCAAACGATTCTGGTTTTGAATATTTATCCAATAGTACTTGTGTCACCTACGTATATAGAGGTATAACTTACAACTCTTGCGGCAATACAGGCAACATTTTATTCAGAACGAACCAACCAAAAGTGCCGCGTTTCCGTGAAGTCAATCCATAACAACGGTTCTTATGTCGAAACCCTTTAAGTCACCCGGATTTCAATCTGGCCAGACTTTAAT
>DASPKQ010000067.1:0-3256 GCA_035627995.1 Verrucomicrobiia bacterium
TTTCAAAACGGTCAATCGTTTCCTCAAGTCGAGATGATCCGAGGAACGGATAAATTTCCAAGGGCTCACCAACCACAGTCGTAACAATTGGAGAATAATGCAAACCGACGACAATTTTATCAACGTTTAACTGCTTTAAGGAATTTTCTAATCGGAGCGATTGGTTGATCGCCTCAGTTACAAAATGTTTGGTTGCGTCCTCTCCAAAGGGCCCTAGCATATAATTTTCAAATCCGCCGCAAAAACCTTTAACCCCTGCGAATCCCACCCCCTTCAAAACATAACTTTCATGGTCAAGAAAAGTCACTTTTGCGTCCATAAATATCTTTTTGATCTCGTCCACATGCCCGCTATGGTGATCGTGATTACCTAAAAGCGCTAGTACCGGGATCTTGCAATGCTGCAAATCTTGTACTAGGCTTTTTGCTTCCGATGGCAAACCTAAATTTGTCATGTCCCCGCAGATCAACAAAATATCAGCTTCGTCCGAAATTCTTTCGAATAACTCGCTGTAATATTGTTGAGGAATTTCCTGGACATGCAAATCTCCGACCGCGGCTATTTTTAATTTTTCAGCTGGTTTTTCCATTCTTGCTCCATCCATAGATATCACTGAATCCCCACTTTGTCACATCAATTTCAAAATCGGAATAAGAGAGGAGTCTTCCCCGGCATGACTTTTCTTTGGCTGTCGGTAATTTAATCTGATCCAAAAATCTTTGAACCAACTCATCCAAAAGCCACTTGGGGACTTTCTCTCTTTCGGAGGGGTAAACAAATCTGAATCTTAAAATATGTATGAATAACACTTCCCAGTAATGATCCATATAATGCAGCAGCCGCTTCCAATCCGTATTCTTGTTTTCAGTCAGCATCAAATGAACGATATCATTACCATCAAACTTATCCCTATTCTGGACAAATGCCTTGGACCATATGAGCTCAGTGGCAGGCAACACTTTTACTTCAATACCCAAAATCTTGCGAGTCTGTGATTCCTTGAACCAATCATCCGTCACTGGCATTGGCGCGTTAACCGAATTGAAAATTAAATCAAAGAAATGCCGATGCTTGAACACCTTAGCCAACCAACGTTCGTCAGTAACCTGAATTCTGTATCCAGCTTCTGAAAAAACATTGACTATTTTGGGATAATCACCGGCTTTACAGAATACATCCAGATCTTTAGTCGGCCGGCTCAATTCCAAATAGGCATTAACTGCAAAAGTTCCGCCCACCATGAACGGGATCCCCGAACTGTTTAGGATCTTAAGGCTGTCCGTATAAAAATCCACTGCCTTTTCCGACTTCAGAATATCCGTCATGGATGATCGGTTAATCGTAGCCATAGTAGAATTTCCTATTATAATCCTTTTGTAAATTGTTGGTACTGAATAACGCCGTAATGCTGAATAAAAAGTAAAACCTCCAGAAAAGGAGGTTTTAATACTTTATTGATATTTGGCTTTTATAATCTTCTTGAGCTTTTTATGCAAGCGCTTTTCTTTTACTTTTCTGGCACGAGATTTTTTTGAATCTTCTTTACTTTCCAAAAATCCCTGTTCTCGTTTAAGTTTGAGGAAATTCAGATATCTCTTACGGTCTAAAGTTCTATCCTCAAGCGCTGCCTGAATGGCGCAGCCTTCACTTTTCTGGTGATCGCAGTTTCGGAATTTGCACTGATTGGCCAGCTGTTCTAGATCTTCAAACGTTTCATTCAGCGACGCTAAATCTGGGAGCGCTCCCAATTCACGCATACCCGGGGTATCGATCAATATCCCACCTTGAGGCAGAACAATCATTTCTCGTTTGGTGGTTGTGTGTTTGCCTCGACCGTCTACAATTCTGACTTCGGCGGTTTTCTGCAAATCAATTCCCAGAATCGCATTGATCAGACTCGACTTTCCTACCCCGGAGGATCCCACAAAGGCCATGGTTAATCCGGGTTCAATTATTTCTTTTATCTGCTCAATGCCCTCGCCGGTTTTTGCGCTCATTGCAAAGACCGGTAAACCACTTGCCAGTTGCTTTACCTGCTCCAATTCATGTGAATAATCTTCTTTTAGATCAATCTTATTTAAAACGACTACCGGTTTCGTATCACTGCTTTTAGCTAAAACCAAATACCGTTCAAGTCTAGATAAATTGAAGTCGTGTCCTAACGATTGGACAATAAACAACAAATCGACGTTAGCTGCCATGATTTGCTCAGTGTTCTGTTCCGCATCTTTACGACCAAGTTTGGTTTTTCTCGGAAGGATTTTTTCGATGACTCCGCGATTTTCATTCGGAAGTTTGGTGAATAAAATCCAGTCCCCGACCTTAGGAAAATTTTTGCTCTTGATCATGTTGCCTCGAAGAAACGCGGACATTTCCCCAAAGCGTCCATAAATTAGATAGTTTGTCTTGTTTTCAATACCAATACGACCTACTTCAAATCGGTCGGGAACTTCCGGCTTTACACTACTAAAATATGCTTGCCAGCCGTATTTGTTGAGTTCTTGATAATTGATCATCCTAGTTTCTTAAGTTCCTTGTATCTAAAGCAATATACCATATGATCATTAACCATGCCCGCGGCCTGCATAAAGGCGTAGCAAATGGTGGATCCTACGAATTTGAATCCTCTCTTCTGCAGATCCTTGCTCATTGCATCCGATTCCCTGCTCCTAGACGGAAGATTCTTAAGATTTTTCCTTTTACTGTCTAAAGGTTTATTTCCAACAAATTGCCAAATGTATTTATCAAAAGTCCCAAATTCTTTTTGCACTTCAAGAAACCTTTTGGTGTTCTCTATTGTCGCCATAATTTTAAGTTTGTTTCGAATAATTTCAGGATTGTTTACTAAATTCTTTATTTTATCGGAATTAAACTTCGCGACCTTTTTAGGATCGAATTTTGCAAAAGCTTTTTCAAAGCCCTCCCTTTTGGCTAAAACAATCGACCAACTCAAACCGGCCTGGAATGCATCCAGGATCATAAATTCAAATATTTTCCGGTCATCATGAAGCGGAGTTCCCCACTCCTTATCATGATATTCAATCATTTTGGGATTGTTTCTTGGCCAAGGACAGGTCTTCATCCTCTTTATGATATTATTCCGGACCAAAAAACACCAGCTTTATGCTGCAGGCTTTAAGATATTCTTTAATGCGCCTCCAAGAAACTCTTCTGTATAATCTTTTCCTTTTTTGAAGAACTGGTAAATACTGGGTATTCGCTTGGGATCAAAAACTTCAGCATAATCGCTTGCCCC
>DASPKQ010000068.1:0-2359 GCA_035627995.1 Verrucomicrobiia bacterium
CGGGACGAGCAGACAGGGGAGCTTTCAGGGCTTTCCCGCGTCCGAGCTTTTACTCAAGATGATGCCCATGTCTTTTGTCGACACGACCAAGCCGAAGAAGAATTCGTAAAAATTTGGGACATTGTCCATGAATTTTATAAAGCGTTTGGATTCAAAATGCGGGTTAGGCTTTCATTGCACAATCCAGAGCATCCAGAAAAATATTTGGGCAATCCAAAAATCTGGAAATCAGCCGAAGATATGCTCAAAAAAATCGCAAAGGAAAAAAAGGCTGATGCCTTTGAAGGTGTTGGTGAAGCGGCCTTTTACGGTCCTAAGCTGGATTTCATGGCCAAAGACTCACTTGGCCGTGAATGGCAAGTTGCCACAATCCAACTTGATATGAACATGCCAGAAAGATTTGATCTCTCCTGCGTCAATGAAAAAGGCGAAGCAGAGCGAATCGTCATGATTCACGCAGCGATAATGGGATCTATTGAAAGATTCTTGTCTGTGGCCATTGAACATTTTGCCGGAGTCTTCCCTACCTGGCTGGCGCCAGTTCAAGCTATCATCCTGCCGATTTCTGAGAAGCAAATCAAGGAGGCTAATAGTATTTTGAACGCGATGAAGGGAAACGGAATTCGGGTTGAAATTGACGAACGTAACGAATCCATCGGCAAGAAAATCCGCGAAGCTGAAATGCAAAAAATTCCTTACATGTTGGTCATCGGAGAAAAAGAAATTAAAGAAAAGAAAGTTGCAGTCAGAGCAAGGAATCAAAAAGATCTTGGTGCCCTTACATTGGAAAAGTTTACGGAAAAGATCAAAGAAGAGATCGCTACCAAAAGTCTCTGATATTAGTGAATAAAAAAAAGCGCTCGCCTCTCCGTTGTTTAGGAGAGAGCGAGCGCTCGTCGTTTGACCTGTTTCGCATCATCGTCCGCTCCTACTTGGGAACGGTCGAGCAGCGCAAGTGGTAGACCTGACCGCTCTGCTGAACCCGGCAGTCGCTCTCGATGCCGAACGTGGTCACGCGAGTGCTGTCGAGACGGAACGGCTGGCGCAGTTCCTTCTTCTGTTGCGGAGTGAAATTCCCTCCGGGCTCGAACCAGAAGCTGATGTCAACCGAGCCGTTGGATGTAACTCGATTGAAACTCACCCTGTCGGTCTGTCCGGTAACGAACGGCACCGACGTGGCGATGAGGAGCGGTGGCGGGATGGTGTACTCTTCCAGGTAAATGATCGCGCCGCTCCAGGATTCGTCGGCACGAAGGTCGCGCTGAAGAATGATCGCGTTTCGCAGATCATTGCCCGGACCCTTGAGAACCACGCCGTACTCGTTGGCCGCCACCCGAACGCAGGTCGGGATGACGTTTGGAGTCGGAGGGCTGGGTGCTTCGCCAGCTCGGCAGGGACGAACGAAATGGACGTGGAGCTCTGTGACGGTGCCCCCGCCTGCGGTCGGACTGCTCGGGCTTAAGGGGGCTTCGAATTTGTCGCAGGCGATCAGGGGCAGGAGCATCAAAACGATCGCAAACTGCTTCATCAGTTACCTCCGTGTCAGTGGAAACGGGTCGATAATTGCCTCTTTGATATTGCTAAAAGGGCTAAGGGGAATGTTCAAACTTATCACAGAAACGCTAGCTTTGTCAATGTGCTAAGTTATAATAGTAGTATGAGGAAACAAACCGAATTCAATTTAAAAGCCGAGCGTCGCGAAACCAAAAAGCGGCCCAGAATGCCTATTCACGGTCAAAGCTTAAAGAAACCCAGTAAATACGCTGGTTTAAGCGCGATTAAGTCCAAAAAGAAAAAATGAAGGAGAAAGTAATTGTAATTATTGGACCCACAGCAGTTGGCAAGTCTACCTTAGGCATCAAACTGGCAAAAAAATTCCGCGGAGAAATAATCTCAGCTGATTCAAGACAAGTTTATAAAGGCATGGATCTGGGTACGGGGAAAGTTACCAAGGCTGAACAAAAACTTGTCCCCCATCATCTTTTAGATGTCACGACACCCAAGCGACAGTTTACCGTTGCTCATTTTACCAAACTTGCTAAAGTAGCTATTAAAAAAATAATCAATAAAAATAAAATCCCTTTTGTTGTCGGTGGAACAGCATTTTATATTTATTCATTGATTGACGATCTAAAACTTCCGGAAGTTAAACCGAATCTAAAACTCCGGAAAAGCCTAGAAAAGAAATCTACTGAAGAGCTTTTTATAATTCTAAAAAATTTAGATCCAAGGAGAGCAAAGACAATTGATCGAAATAACCGAGTAAGATTGATTCGAGCCATTGAGATAAATATAGTTTCCGGGAAACCGGTGCCGCAAAAAAAACTAACCTTATCAAACCACGTTTTGTTGCTAGGAA
>DASPKQ010000069.1:0-4772 GCA_035627995.1 Verrucomicrobiia bacterium
AAGGGAAGCCTCCGGCCGGAATCCGACAAGCAAGCCCACGCCGATCATAATTATGGATTGAATGATGTTTCTCACCAAATCGGCGACTATATGGCCGACTATCACGGCCAACCCGAAGATCGGTAATGATTTGAGCCGGTCGATTATTCCGCGCTGCAGGTCGATTGCCACGCTGATAGAAGTGGTAAGCGATCCGAATGCTAGGGCCTGGACCAGAATTCCGGCAACCAAAAAGTTAACATAACTCACGCCGCCGGCGTTGATGGCGCCCCCGAACACGTAACGAAACAGCAGCATAAACATGATCGGCTGCACTGTCAGACCAAGCAGCTGGTCGGTATTTTTGAAGATGTATTTAAGGCTGCGCTGGATCAGAGTCCAGGAATCGCGGATCATCCAGTAAGCGGCTGAACGCCGTTCAGGTTTTACTTGTCCTGTGGTATAGACAGTGTTTGTCATTTTTTAATCTCCTCTTCGATCTTTTCCTCTTCCGCTTTGTGGCCGGTGAGATTGAGAAATACGTCATCCAGAGTCGGCTTATGCAGTGATAGGGATTCTATTTCGATTCCTGCTTTTTCCATGTGGTCAAGCACTCTTTTAATTTCGGAAACGCTGCCTTCCGTTGCGAGACTTAAAACTCTGCGTTTACTGTCTGCCTGCAAGGCATCACCGTCGATTAACTGAACAGCTCTTTCAAAATCGCTTGTAGGTTTTATGACTAGCTCCAAGCGTTCCTTGCCCACGCGGTTTTTAAGTTCCTCGGCGGTTCCCTCAGCGATTATCCGTCCCTGATCCAGCACGGCTATCCGATCAGCCAGATGGTCGGCCTCTTCCAGATATTGGGTGGTAAGCAGTATAGTGACATCAGCTTCGACCAGTTTCTTAATAATTTCCCACATAGCTAGGCGGCTGCGGGGATCAAGACCGGTGGTTGGTTCGTCCAAAAAAAGGATCGGAGGAGTGGCGATCAGACTGAGGGCCAGATCGAGCCTGCGCCGCATGCCTCCGGAATAGGTTTTTACCTGTCGATTGGCGGCGTCCATCAAATCAAACTGTTCGAGCAGTTCCTTGGCTCTGATCTTTGCGTCGCGCGTGCTTAAATGGTACAGCTTTCCCATCATTTCCAGATTCTCAGTACCGTTAAGGTACTCGTCAACCGCAGCGTACTGTCCCGTCAAACCTATGCTTTCCCTTACTTTTTGAGGCTGAGCGGCGACATCAAAACCATTTACGAATGCTGATCCGCCGTCCGCTTTGAGCAATGTGCTAAGAATCCTGATTGTTGTCGTCTTGCCGGCTCCGTTTGGACCCAGCAAGGCGAGCATTGTGCCGCGTTCCACGTTAAGGTTGATTCCGTTGAGCACCTTCACATCTTTGAAGGATTTTGTGAGTTGATCGACCACTATCGCGTTATCTTTTGCCATAAAAAATGAATTACGATTTAAAAACCCCCGATACGGGAGGTTTTATTTTTCTTTGGTTTGTTCTTTCGCAGGCGGCGGAGGAGCGCTTTGACTTAGGATTTCGTTAATTTTATTTAATATTTCTTCGGTTGTAAAGTAGGCTTTCACCATGTATGCCTGAACCTTTAGGTGTTTGATCCTGATTATGTCTTCGTTGCTCCAAAGATTGCTTAAGATGATGACAGGCGTGTCCGCCAGTTTTTTGTCCGGGTTGGAGCGGATCTTTTCCAGCACCTCAAACCCGTCCATTTCCGGCAACATCAAATCCAGCAAAATCAGGTCGGGTTTTTCCTTAACAAAGGCGTCCAGGCCTTTTTTGCCGTCTTCAGCCTCTTTTACCTCAAAACCGTTCGTGGTTAGTTTATGAACCACGATTTCCCTCATAGAAGCCTCATCCTCAACCATCAATATTTTCTTTGGTTTCTCTGTTTTAGCCATAAAAAAGCTTACAAATCATTATAAAACATTCTTGATTTTTGTACAAATATCCAGTAAGATACCTTATGTAAAACGGCAATAATCGTGACACAAAAATATTTGAATAACAGCATAAAAAGCAGGGTGGAAAAGGCGGTTTTTAGTTTATCCCAGTTTATTGTCAGGATGCTCAATAAGGCGGTAATGCCGTTCTTTTTGAACCTAAGGACCGAGCTTAAAGCAGAAAAGAAAGCGCTGAAGGGTCCATTAATTGTTATTGCCAACCATAAAAGTTATTTCGACCCGCTGATAATCGCCGGATCATTACCGATGTTCAGCAGTGTTTATCCTTTAAGATTTATTGCAAAGGACCAGCTGTTCCAAAATTCAGTTTCGAGATTGTTTTTTTGGATTCTGGGATGTTTTCCCGTGTTTTATGGCACAGGCAAGGATAAGCCGCTGGAACTACCATCAAATATCTTAGAAGAAGGCGGTACTGTCGTGTTTTTCCCGGAAGCCAAATGCATAAGGGAAGAGAGTTTGGGTGAGCCGAAGATCGGAGCCGGTATTCTTGCTTTGCGTTTTCCGGAAATCCCGATTTTACCCATAGCCATACATGGTTCTTATCGAGTCGGTCATTCCGGATGGTTCAAAAGAGCGATGGTCAAATCCGTCATAGGCCAACCGTTCTACCTTAAGGACAAGATTGATATGAGCACCGCTACTCCTGAAACCGCAGTAGAAGCAATGATGCATGAAATCACTTTAATGTATGAGCCAATGACGACAAAAAATCAAGTAGGATTACCAGCTCCTGCAGTTGCGAGAATGAAATAATATGAATTTAAATTCATTACTACGATCTTTAAAAAGGCAAGAAGCTGTATTCTCCAGCGAGTTGAAACGTGATAAAGAGATTATTTTGGAATTTGCTAAATATGAAAAAAATCTTCTTGGTCGAATTCTAAACAAGTTTGTAAGGAAGTTTATCGGGAATTTAATACGGCTCATTTGGATTGGCGAGGTGCACGGGTTAAGTAATTTACCCAAAAGAGGAAGCGCAATAATAGCATTAAATCATGTAAGTTATTTTGATTTTTTATGCTTTAGTGCTATATCACCGAGACCTATCCACTTTCTGTCCGCAGAAAAATTTTTTACTAATCCTTTTTGGGCTCCACTTATGTGGTTAACAGGGCAAATAAAGGTAAATAGGACGTATCAGGATAAGTCTAAGGTATTTGAATACGTATATGCAGGTCTTAAAGATGGAAGACTAATAGGAATTTTCCCGGAAGGAACCAGATCACCTGATGGCAATTTATTGAAAGCTTATACTGGTGTGGCGAAAATAGCACTTACAGCCAAAGTCCCTGTTATACCTGTAGGTTTAAAAGGTACTCACAGAATAATGGCAAAACATCATAAATTACCAAGAATCTCAAAAGCCCATATTTATATTGGAGATCCAATAAATTTTGAGGAACTCCATAAGATTGAACATAATGATACCCATTATCGTATGGTAACCGATCTTATAATGCATCGTATAGCAGAGCTATCTGGGCAAGAGTACTTACACGCCGAATATCATTCAGGTCAAATTATACTGAAGTAGATGAGGGAGGTAGCAATTTTTGACATAGACGGAACCGTTATAAAAGGACAGAGTCAGAAAGAGCTTTTATTTTTTCTTTATCTAAACGGTTTTATTTCTACATATTCTTTTTGTTATTTATTAATATGGTTTATTCTTTATAAAATTAATTTAGTACATAAATCTGACATACCGTTGAGATATGCTCTTGATCTGTTTAAGGGGTGGGATGCTGATACACTTCGATCGCTTACAAAAAAATTTGTTAACAAGGTTTTGGTAAAAAAAATTTATTCAGAGGCTATTGCAGAAATCGGAAATCACCGGGAAAAAGGAAATAGGATCCTACTTGTATCAAATGCTATAGATCCTATTGTAGAGGAGTTAGCTAAGTATTTAAAAATCCCAGATTATCTCTGCACTACTCTAGAAATAATAGACGGCCGAGTTACTGGCCAGACTATTGGGAAGCCGGTATATGGAAATACAAAAGTTGAGGTAATAAGCAAGTTTTTAGAAAAAAACAATTTAACTTGGGAACAAACTTGGGGTTACGGAGATCATATAACAGATGTTCCCTTTCTCGAGAAAACTAAATATCAATTTATTGTAAATCCGAACAAACAATTAGCAAAAATTGCAACGAATCGTAAGTGGAGAGTGCTCTATTTTAAATAAATGAATCCTTTTATAGTTTCATCAATAGTAACATCAATTGTTAGCTTGGTTATGAGTTTTGTTGTATTTGCTAACAATAGAAATGATAGAGTTAATCAGATTTGGGCCTTAACGACTTTTCTCTTAGGTATGTGGAGCATGGGTTTAGCTGGTGTAGTGAGTTCAAAAAGCCAGGATGTTGCAATGCTGTGGCAGTATTTATTAGATGCAAGCGCAATAATAATACCAATTACGTTTTTTATTTTTACGGCGCACTTACTAAATTTACAAGAGGTATATAAAAAAACAGTAAATCTATCATGGGTAGCAGGGATACTACTTTTAATACTCAGTTTTACAAAGTTTTTTAAGCTTGGAGTAGCACCAAAGTTCTCTTTTGACTATTGGATTGTACCCGGTCCATTATATTCAATATTTCCATTGGTGTTTTGTCTTTTTGTATCATTCTCGGTCTATCTGCTATTGAAGGAGAGAACAAGAACGAAAAATACGGTATTAAAGAGGCAGATTAATTACGTCCTCGGTGCTCAAATATTTGGATTTGGTGGCGGTATAACTAATTTTTTTCCTCAGCTTTGGGATATATATCCCGTTGGAAATTATTTTGTACTATTCTA
>DASPKQ010000070.1:0-7579 GCA_035627995.1 Verrucomicrobiia bacterium
AGATACCCGGACTGGTCGGCGAAATCGAGAAGGTCGACAAAAGTCTGTTGCGCAAGATGCATGATGACGCACGCCGGCATCAAATCGAGCCCCTGCCCCTCACGACCTGAGGGTTGCGTGTGCTTGAGTTGGTTTCCACCACTAGCGAGAGCGCTTGTCCACACGGATGAGCGCTTCATTTTTTTTGACAAGCTTTAGCTTCTCTTTTCGTGTCCAGGTTTTTACTTCTGCTTCACGTTTGAGAGCAGAGCTTATACTGTAAAAAAGTTTAGAATAAACGATTTTTCCACCGCCTCGAGATCGGACGTAAGCCGAACCTTTGCCGGCGTTGTGAAGTTTTTCCCTCTTAACAATGTCCTTGGCAATACCACAGTAAAGGGATTTGTCTTTGCAAAGTAAAATGTAAAAATAATATTTATTTTTCATGATTTATTGTTTTGTAGCAAGGGCGGAATAGATGCCGTTTTGGTATCGCGATGGAACGGTTGTCAGAAGTTGGGGATTACCAAATCCTGAATCAGTAAGGAGTTTAGAGAGGTTTGGAAATGAGAGCGGGTAGGGAACAAAAAAGTTTCCTTTATCCGTATCGTATTCAACGATTAATATTCTTCCTTCAGGCTTAAGATTATTTTTTATTCGACTCAAGAAATCTGCTTTGTTCTGTATGAAGTGCAGCGAATTAGCCATAAGAATACCATCAAGTGGGATGAGGGTTAATTGTTTTGTGAAATCGCTTTTAATGAATTCAATTTTCGTTTGAGGAAATTGTTTTTTGAATTCTTCACTTTGCTTTCTTAAGCTTCTCGAACTCTTATCAATCGAAAATATTTGGATATTGGTCCCGCCTAATTCACGCAAAGCTAAAGTAAATGCTCCTTCGCCAGATCCTAAATCTGCCCAGACCGACGGGCCTGCAGTTACAGCTTGGTTAATCAAATTTATTATTTGAGATTTTTCCATAACTTAAGTATAGCTTGGATTGATTTGCGTGCCTAAAACAGATATAATATTCGGGAATAAATGGCCCTATCGTCTAACGGCTAGGACACACGGTTCTCATCCGTGCAATCGGGGTTCGATTCCCCGTGGGGCTGCCAAGAAAAATCTGCTCGAACATCTAGATTTAATTGGGATTTTCATAGATGTTTCTGAACAATTTAACCCAACCCCATAAGTGAGATCGAATAAAGTCGCCTGTAAGGGCGGCTTTGACGTTTAACGTATTAAATCCTATTCTGAAGCTACAATTAATTCTATTTGTTTCTATTATGACAGACGAACAGATCCCAGAAACTTTTAAGACAATCTTTAAAGACTTTATTGAACACGATATTCAAGCTGCAATTGAAGGGAAGGCGAACTACTTAGCAGCTCTCGGAATTTTTTCGTATATGGATTTTTTGGGCGGACTTTTAACCGGAAATATTGGTCAAAGTTCAGAAGCAAATTTTGATGAGTGTTTAAAGTATTTTCCAAATGAATATTTGGATCTTGATAAAGAAATTAGAGTTCAAGACGATAAAGGTCGTGAACACGAAGGTATCTATGGAGTGATCCGATGTGGTTTAGTTCACGAATACATGATTAAAGGAGGCGGTGTTGTTAATAATAATCCTCTAGGTCCAATACAGGATCATACAGGTATCTCTTATGTAACGGAAGATGGTAAGAAAGTACTGGTGATTTTTAATAATGAACTTTTTCGAGACTTTAGATCTGTAATCGATAGGGTTTACGATATCATTAAAGACAAAAAGGGGCCGGTATTTAATAACATCAAACAGGGATTAGTGCGCCTAGCTTCAAGGACTCAAATTGTGGTCTCTCCTTCCGTGAGCGCATCCGTTAGTCCATCTTTAAGTCCCTCTGCAAGCGTTTTACTTGATGAATGACCCCGAACTTACCTACACCACTCCTGTTAACAGGACGCTATCGAATAATAGTGTTTTTTGTTAGTTGTGATTACATATTGCTTAATTTTTTTATTGCTTTTAACATTAAGCTTAAGCATTAACCATATCTCATGAATGAATTAAGAAAACCGGTCGTTGTCATCTCAATTGCGTTAATTGTATTGTTGGTAGGGGTTATCGCATATGTTTCTACACGAAATACAGAACAAACATTAAGCAATACAGTTCCGGACGAAGTAGCAAGAAATAACTATACTCAAGAAGGGGTAGATGAAACACCAGATGAGCCGGCTCAATCAACTTCAGAACCTAGATCGACAAGCAGACTCACATACACCGAAGCCTTAAAAATCTATGGTCAGAGTGGTAATAATTTTAGGTTTCAATTTACAACCGGATGTGCTGGTTCACCCTCAAAGCTAGTGATGAAAAAAGGCACTAAATTCATGATTGATAATAGAGATACGGTAGCTCACACCATTGTTGTTGGCAGTCAGAGTTACAGATTGCAAAAATATGGATTTATAATCGCAACCGCAAGGGATATTGGCGATTACGCCATTAAGTGCGACGGTATAAACAGATCTCAAATTCTTGTTCAACCGTAATCATTCCAAAGCCGCCTAAAAAAGGCGGCTTTTTGTTTCCATTAGAAAAAGGATATAATTAAGGTAGTTATGATTGATCCGGCTTTTGAAACAAAATTACAGCTTCCTGGTGGTTTTCTGTTGGGAGCGGCATCTGCGGCCCACCAAGTCGAAGGCAGTAACATGAACAGCGACTGGTGGCGACACGAACAGGAAGGCAAATTACCAGTCTCAGGTGCGGCTGTAGATCACTACAATCGATACGAAGAGGACTTTAAAATCGCCAAACAAATCGGCCTTAACGCTTTCCGAATTTCCATCGAATGGAGCCGAGTGGAACCGGTGGAAGGCAAATGGGATCCAGTGGCTATAGAGCATTACCGTAAAGTTCTCAAAAAGATGAAGGAACAGGGCCTAACTCGAATGGTCACTTTGCATCATTTTACCTTACCGCAATGGCTGGCTGATCAAGGCGGATTTGAAACTACCAAGGGATCGGAAGCCCTGGCACGATTCGCCTGGTTTCTGGCTCAGAATTTAGGCGATGAAATTGATCTTTGGTGCACTTTTAATGAACCTGGCGTTTATTCAACCTTAGGGTACATAGTAGGCAACTGGCCGCCGTTTAAAAAAAAGAAATTTATTTTGTGCTATAGAGTTTACCAAAATATGATCAAAGCACATAAGGCGGCTTACGCAGCGATTAAACAGGTTTTACCAAATGCCCAGATTGGGATCGCCAACAATTGCAGTTATTATGAAGCCGCCGATAATTCCTGGTTGACCAAAACAGGGATTAAAATCGCCAAGTATTTCAACAATATATATTTTTACGCAAAAATTTCGGATCAACAAGATTTTATCGGGATCAATTATTATTTTTATAAAAATCTGTCCATAGGCTTAAGAGGAATAAAATTCGTAAATAAAGAGAAACCAAAATCTGATATGGGATGGATCATCAATCCGGAAGGCATTTATCATTTACTCATAGATCTTAAGCGGTTCGGTAAACCGATTTACGTTACGGAAAATGGAATCGCAAATGCTCGTGATGATATGCGAAAAGATTTTATAAAACAGCATCTGCATTGGATTTCGCAGGCTATAGCAGACGGTTCGGATGTCCGAGGATATTTTTACTGGTCGCTTACGGATACATTTGAATGGCAAGATGGATATGATCGCTTCTTTGGACTGGTAGAAGTAAACAGAGAAACTCAGGAGCGAAAAATTCGGCCCAGTGCCCAAATATTTAAGGAGCTAATATGAGTCTTTGGATTGCAATTGCGGTCTTCGCCTATTTCCTTTTTGCTATCAGTGGAATCATTGATAAATTTCTTTTGACTCATGTTGATAAGCATCCCATTGTTTTTGCATTTTATTCAGGAATCGCAGGTCCATTGGCTTTTGTCCTCGCACCGTTTGGATTGAAAGCACTTTCAATGGAAGATTATTTCATTGCCGTAGTCGCCGGTGGATGTTTTACCATTGGCTTGTATTATTTATATTGCGCCATTCGTCAGACCTCTGTCTCCCGTATTCTGCCTATTGAAGGGGGAATGGTGCCTATGTTTACGCTGGTACTTGCATACTTTTTGCTTGGAGAGCGATTGGAAACTGTTCAAAATCTGGCTTTTATTTTTTTGGTAAGCGGAGCAGTTTTGATTTCTTTTAAACATGACGAGTACGGCTGGCATTCCAAGGCTTTAAAGGATGCTACTATTGCCGCAATCCTATTTGCTCTGGCATTTGTTTTCACTAAATACATTTTTGAACAAAGCAATTTTGTTACGGGAATGGTTTGGACTCGGGTCGGATCATTTTATGTTGCACTAGCATTCCTTCTATCCAAATCTGCCAAAAAGCACATTCTTCAGGCTCCTAAGCAAACCAAAACCAAAAGCATCGCGCTGTATTACGGATCTAGGGCATTTGGGACATCAGCGGGTTTTTTGCAGAACTATGCAATTTCCCTGGGAAGTGTGACCATTGTCAATGCGCTACAGGGCGTTCAGTTTATTTTTCTTTTGGTGCTTACAACTGCGCTTTCAATTTACTATCCCCATGTCCTCAAAGAAAAAATTACAAAAGGAATAATGCTTTTGAAAATTGTTTCAATTATTTTAATCTCTACCGGTTTAGTACTCCTCAGTGTATGACAAAACCAAAGAAAATCATTCTTGGAATTATCGGTTTCATCGTTACTGCAAGCTTTGCATTGGCGGTGTTTTTTTATCTGCAATTTGAGCCAACAAAAAATCCCGGATTGGGACTAACGTTTTCTCGAACGCATGCTGAATATTTGGGTTTGGATTGGAAGGAAACTTACCTTGCCATTTTAAATGATCTTAAGCCTAAAAAGCTGCGCCTAGTAGCATATTGGGAGATTATGGAGAAGGAACCGAATCTTTGGTATTTTCAAGATATCGATGAAATGCTTGTTGAAGCAGAAAAACACGATGTTGAGGTTATTTTAGCTGTAGGGCTTAAGCTTCCTCGTTGGCCCGAATGCCATTATCCAGCATGGTTCAATGATTTAAACGATGCGGAGAAACGTGAACGACATTTAAATATGATTGAAATGGCGGTCAACCATTTTAAAGGCCATGAGGTTATAAAGATTTGGCAGCTGGAAAACGAAGCATTGTTCAACTTTGGGTACAAGTGCCCCAAAATAGATAAAGAGTTATTGAAAGAAGAGTTGGAATTGGTAAGAAATCTTGACTCAAGACCAATCCTTATGTCGGATTCAGGGGAATTGGGAAGATGGGTACCTACGGCTAACCTAAAGCCTGACATTTTAGGTTCCACCATGTATCGTGTCGTTCATAATCCTAAAATAGGATATTTTTATTATCCATTACCCCCAGCGTTTTTTCGCATCAAAGCAGGATTAACCGAAACTATGACTGGAATGAAGAGATTTAAGGGTGTAGAGCTTCAAGCTGAACCATGGTTTGCTTCTGATATTGCGGTGACTGATCTACAAACACAATTTCAACTTATGAACCCTTCTATTCTTAAGGATAACCTTGAATACGCCAAGAAAGCGGGATTTGAGGATCACTATTTGTGGGGAGTCGAATGGTGGTACTGGCTGGCCCAAAAGAAGAACGATTGGGGGATGTGGGATACCGCGAAGAGTATTTTCAGAAATAGCGGTGGATAACTTACAAATGATCGGGATTACGTATGGCATAAAGTGCAAAAAATTTAGGTTCAAGTTGTAGATAATCCTAATGCTAGGAATTTATCATACAATTGGTACCTAGAAGCACCTATAAATTTTTGTATATAATACACAAAAAAAGCCTCTTTTTAAGCAAAAGTGGCTTGATTTTTTATATAGTGGCTGTATATTTGTACTATACGTATCCAAAAATTAACATGAAAGGTATCCCATGCAAATTAATGAAATAATAGCCGAAAACTTAGTAAATCGGCTAACAGCCCTCTTAAACAAGAAGGTTGTGGTTTCCAATGATCGTGGTGATGTCCTCGCTTCAAGTGATTTGTCCGAAACAGGGAAAAATTACGAACAGCTAAAACAAGCAGTTGATACTCAAAAAGAAATCGAAACAACGGGTCCCGCCTCAAAAACAACTTTAGGTCAGGGCATGGTTTCTCCTATTTCTTATAGCGGAGAAGTGGTTGGGGCTATTTTTGTAGAAGATAAGCCGGAAGAATACGCACATTACAGGAAAATTCTTACCACAACCATCGAGCTTTTGATGCATCAAAATTTAGTAACTGACAGTTTCCCTTATAAGGATAAAATAAAGGATAATTTTGTTTATGGTCTTCTACACCGAAGATTATCTCTTGAAGATAATAAGGTTCGAGAGGAGGCCGAATTATTTGAAGTTAATTTAAATCGAGATAAGATCGTAATTATTGTTAACGCGGACGGTTTTTGGGAGAAAATTTTTGGTCACAAACTTTCTGCATCCGAAGATGAGAAGCAAACTTTGCTTAGCAGCTATAAAAAGAAACTATTTCAGGCCTTAAGTCAGTTCTTTGGACGTTTATCAGGGTGTACCGTCTCCTATTTTGGCTCAGATACATTTGTCGTTTTAGTCGATGAATTGTACAGCATGGACGGGAAAGAAATGGTGGATTTGATTCGAAGTAAAGCGGAAGAATTCAACAAGCTTATAGCCAGTCAATTTGAACAGGATGCATATAAGAAATTGATGATTGGTGTCGGAAGTTTTTACCGGGGCAAAGAAGGAGTAATCCTCTCATATGAGGAAGCAAAACGAGCATTAAATCTGGGCATTAGCATGGGTGAAACCCGACTCCTTTATCACATAGATGACTTGGGGATGATTGCTACTTTGGCAGGCGGAAACAGAAAATGGCAGGATAATTTCGTAAAGCGACTATTAATGAAGCTTCTAGCCGAAGATTATTTGCTGGAAACAGTTGAAGCTTTCTTCGATAAGAACATGAGCCTTACCCAAACTTCCAAAGAACTTAAAATACATCGAAATACGCTGCTTTATCGCTTGGACAAAATCAAGAAAGTTACAGGTTTGGATCCTCGTAAATTCAATGACGCCATGGAGCTAAAAGTAGCGCTTATTCTCAATAAAGTCCTATATTTAGAGCGCAACGTCGTCAAACAAGTCTAGATATAAACATTAGAACTTGCGTCATATAAATAAGAAACAAATTGCTTGGGGATAGTTTAGTTAAAAACACCCATAGACCCTTCTAAAATCAGAGCATAGTATAATAGCACTTATATGCTATATACTTTGAAGGGAAAAAGGAATAAAAAAACAGTTAGTATTGATTCTGCCTTGAACGTGAATATGACAAAAGGCAAAGATATCAAAACGCGTTATTTTGATCTGAATCTTGATCAAATAAATCAGGTTGTAAAAAAGAATATCAGAGATTTAAGATCAGCTTCTAACTTTTCCTTTTTCAAGCTAAATCTTAAACATTAACCTCAAACAAAATGAATCTCTTAATATTACATGAAATCGCATATAAAGCATCTTTAGTAACAAGCAAAAGGAAATTCAAAGAATTCGAAACTTGGTTAATGCAATTACTGACTCGTTACAA
>DASPKQ010000071.1:0-4150 GCA_035627995.1 Verrucomicrobiia bacterium
CAACATAATACGGTCCATTGCCTCCGAGCCCCATACCTCTTTGGCCAATAGTATAGTAAGGTAAGCCTTCGTGTTTGCCCACTGCCTGGCCAGCTGTAGTAACAATCACTCCTTCTTTAGCAGCAATATTCGCTTTCAAGAATTCTGCCACATTTATTTTTCCAATAAAACAAATTCCCTGCGAATCCTTTTTATCAAAATTATGGAGTCCAAATTTCTTTGCTAATTCTCGAACTTCGGTTTTTTTATAACCACCGATCGGAAATAATACTTTTGCCAACTGTTCCTGATTAAGCGTATACAGGAAATAACTTTGATCTTTAGATGGATCGATTCCTTTAAGCAATTTATATTCTGAACCGACCTGTTTAACCTGAGCGTAGTGCCCAGTGGCAACAAAGCTTGCTCCCAAAGCTAAAGCCTTCTGCAAAAAAAGCTTAAACTTAATTTCACTGTTACACATAACATCAGGGTTTGGTGTGCGGCCTAACTTATACTCGTTAAGAAAATATTCAACCACTTTGTTGTAATATTCTTTTTCAAAATTCCAGACATAAAAGGGGACGTTTAACTTTTGAGCAACTTTCCTAGCATCTTCCGAATCTTCTGCCCAGGTACAGCCGAAGTCGCCGAAGTCTTGGCTCCAGTTCTTCATAAAGACACCAATAACATCAAAGCCTTGCTCTTTGAGCAAAGCGGCAGTTACAGAGGAGTCGACTCCCCCGCTCATCCCCACAACTACTTTATTGTTGAACTGGGTTTTCTTCATAGCGCGGATATTTTAACAGATTTCCTTGAATTTGTCAGCTTTAATAAAGGCCCGGAGATTCCGGGCCAATTTTATTCGAACGTAATTTTTTCTCCAGGCTTGAGCTTAGAAAGTTTAGGGTCTTGTTTTAGAGCCTTTTCAACCACTTCTTCGTCGTCTGTTTTAACTGTTGTCAATGACGATTGAGGATTGCCTTGAGGAGTTGCGACAGGCGGAAGTTTGATTTCTCGCTTCATGGAACTTCCGGGTCCCGGCTCTTCCAAAACAATCTCCTTAAGGTTTTTATCTTTTATTGGGGTTTTTAAGGCTTGTTCTAAAGTCTTACCCAAAGATTCCAAAGCTGCCGCAGTCTTTTCGGCTTTTTCCTTTACTTTATCAGCAGAAAGCTTACTTACGGTATCCCAAACAGGATTTTCGGCTTTGGATTTCTGCACGTTTTTTTCCTGATGTTTGTCTGATGCTCGTCTATGAGGATGACTATCTGTTTGTCGCGTCCTTCTCTCAATCTCTCTTCGGTGGGATTTATCCTTATGCTCTGTACGTTCTGCTTTAACATCGTCTTTCCGTCTGTCATGTTTTGCAGCTGATTTTTCCGCCTTAGAGACAACTGGTTGTGGTTCTGGAGCTTTTGCAACCGGAGGCGGTGGAGCAACCGCGGTCTCCTTCGGAAGGGCAGGTGCTTGAGTAGCTTGTGGAGCTTGAGGCACATCCTTAAACCGAAAGTTTTCTTCAGCACCTTCTTCATCAACAGAAGAACTTTCGACTCTTGCCGCATCAGCGTGATATTCCGCCCCGAGCCACTTGGAAATTTTTTCTTCAACTGTTGGCCGAGGGGTACCGTAACGTTCTCTTGAAACCTTAATGACCTTATCGATATTTCCTGTTGGGTGCGAAATAGGCGGCAATGTGGTTGCGGAAAAAGGCTTAGACGACATGCCATTTATCATCAGTTTCAAATAAATATTATACTTGGCCAAGTTCACTAAATCATTCATGGTGTAGGTTGGCTCGAATTCCTTTTCCAAAAATTCTGCATCATCTGCCCCAACACGGAACGTAACCATTGTCCCGACGTTTCCAAAAATAGCATCACGGACTACAGTATTACGGTCATTGACCAGCTGACCAATATATTGATGCGCTACAATCAAATTCAACCGATATTTTCTGGCTTCGGATAGAATGTTTGCAAACGATTCGGTAGCAAAGTTTTGGAATTCGTCTACGTATAGATAAAAATCTTTTCTGTCCTCTTCAGGAATATCTACACGACTCATGGCTGCCAATTGGAGTTTAGTGATAATCATCGCTCCCAAAAGAGCTGAGCTGTCTTCCCCAATCCTTCCCTTGGAAAGATTAAGTAAAAGAATTTTTCTATCATCCATGATCTCTCGAAGATCAATAGTGCTCTTAGTTTGCCCAACGATATTTCTGATGATGGCGGAGGACAAGAATTGTCCAACCTTGTTTTGGATTGGGGCAATGGCTTCAGTGCGGAACTTGTCATTATAATTGGCAAATTCATCCACCCAGAATGATTTAACCACGGGGTCTTTGATGTTATCTACAATTCGTTTTCTATAAGTCTTGTTAACCAACATTCGAGCAATACCTAACATGGTATTTCCTGGCGAATCAAGTAGAGCCAAAATGGTATTGTTAAGAATGTACTCCATTCTTGGACTCCATACTCCAGCCCAAATTTTGGTGAACACACCCATCAAACCCGAGGCCACCAAATGCTTATATTTAGTGTCTACAGCTTCAAGTGGATTAAAAGCTATTGGATAATCCGTATCGGAAGGGTTTAAGTAAACTACATCGTTGATCCGGTTGGATGGAATGTAAGAAAGAACTTTTTCCACCGAGTCTCCGTGAGGATCAACAAATGCGACTCCCTCACCGTTGAGAATATCCTGAATTACCATGTTTTCGATGAGTGTTGTTTTTCCCATACCTGTTTTTCCGATAACGTACATATGACGTCTGCGGTCGTCTCTGCGAATACCAAAAGATACTTCACGATTTCGGAAGTTAGTTTTGGCAAATAAAGTTATTTCATTTAGCTCTGGCATAAAGTTGAATTAAATATCTCCAATCGGCAGATCTGTAGGAGGAGCGGATTTTACCGTCTGCACTCTCTCGATTTGGGTTACTCTGGCGTTTGGCACCTGCGGGAAGTGAAAAATACTCGCCATCTCTTCTGAATTAAGATAAGTTTTCCCCGAACCCTTGTAATGATCCCGGTCTTTAAATGCCACCAGGAACTTTCTCATCCTGACCAATTTTTGCTTGGATCTCAATGGTTTTTCCAATGACTCAAAATATTTATAAGATGCATCAGTCCAGGTTTTCTTAAGATCAGGTTTAAGGCCATTTAAGCTTGGCTCATCAAAGTTACGATAAGCACCAATGATTTCTGGGACTCTGAGCCCCTTGTTAAATTTATCCTTTGGAGCAAGATAGAACAATCGTATCTTTACCTCATAACTGATTTTGTCCAATTGTTTTTCCACTGCGGCAATAACTTGCTTTTGCCCTTCACTTAGATGCTGGATCAAGCTCGGAGGTTCTTCTTTGGCAGGTTTGGCTGGAGCAGCCGGACCTCCTGGCAAAACAATATCAAATAAACCTTTTACAATTTCCAATGGAAAGCTAAGCAGCGTGTCTAAATGGCTGGTTTTCTTTTTCTTGGGATTGCCTCGAAGTTTTCTTAAAATTTCTTCGGAACCTTTTTTCCAATCTTCGGGTACAGGTTTAAAAACGATTTGGGAGGCTAGGAGTTCATATGGTTGCAAATTACTCATGACTTCAAGCACCGCGGCTAAGGGGTCCACAAACGTATCCTGCTCCTTATGTTCAAAACCACCATATGTCCGGATTGGATAACAGCTTTCAGTTCCGTCTTTTCTTTTATTCAACTGGGTTCCCCAAAAATTAAATTCAGCGGTATCAGGATCGTAAAACTTAGGGAGATTTTTTAAATAGTCTTCTACTTCAATAATTTCTGCTCGAGGATATTGAGCAAAAACAGCGCTTTCAAATAAATTCCTATAGCGGTCAACGATTTTAAAAATGTAAGACACGCGACCACCTAAACTAACGATTTCACAACTGGTAGAGACTACGAATTTGCCAGCAAACTTTTCACCCCAGCTAAAACCGGAGTAAATAGCATGCAAGGCAGCAAATATTTGCTCCATCGCAAAGGGCGATCTTTCGTTTAAATCGTCGATTTTAACCTCAAGATAAATATACTTTAATGTAGCTGCATATTTTTTCTGGTTTTCTTTAATCTTCAGATGGTACCAAACAAAAAGACCGGCCCAAAGGAATAAGGGCCACACAAAGATCAAAAGATCATTGAAGAGCGAAAACAGT
>DASPKQ010000072.1:0-3284 GCA_035627995.1 Verrucomicrobiia bacterium
ACTCCATATAAGATCATTGGGGCCGACTTGTCCATTTCGGAGAAAACGGTAAGCAAGCACGTGTCAAACATTTTTGCAAAAGTAAGGGTTAATAATAAGGTTGAGCTGATAAACAGATTGGAAGCTCAGGAGATTTTACCAGCGACATTTCAAAGAAAAGCTTAGTATCATCATTAAGAGTTATTTAGTCTGTTACAAGCAGTTTGAAACTGCTCAATGCTGGAAGTTGCGCTAAGAATAAATATGCCGGGGTAAATGCGGCAACAAAAACAAAGCCATGTTACAAAAAGCTCGTGAATGAAACTGACGGTTTGTTAGTGGCGCTCAGCAACAGTCTAGAAAAAAATATGCTTATCTCCGAAGCCATTTGGATGGCAGATGTTACATACGAACCAAAATTCAGGACATGCAGGCAAGCGACAAAAGAATATTAATAATTGAAAATGATAGCGACATGCTCTTCATGCTGGATCGGGCCCTCAACGATGCTGGCTATACAGTTGAAGCTTGTAAAGTGGGGTCAGGTATTGTCGAACATAAGCATACATGGCCAGATTTGTTTATTCTTGACAAAGAACTTCCTACCATAGATGGTATTGCCGTTTGCAAGTTTTTACGGTACATGAAGCAACAAGACATATTCCAATAATAATGATTTCTGCGTATGCCATTAAGCATAAGGCTAATAAAGCCGGAGTAGACACGTTTATTAAAAAGCCATTCCAACTTAAAGCTTTTTTGAATGCAGTGGAAACCTGCATTGAAATAGCACATCAAGAGGTATATAAAGGGCAGTCATCAAAATAACTAAGCCTATTGTTTAGGATATTTTTTATCCCACTCCTTGATTAGGTCTTTATAATTTTCAGGATCTAATGTCTTGATAATGTGATCGAGTTTTTCCTCCTTTCTGTCATCGCCCTCTTTGGATTGAGGAGAACTGATGTACAGTAGGAAGGCCAATCCTGCAACTTGCCATATTAGTTGAAGGAATTCGGATTGCCAGTTCTCGGCTGTATCTCTTACCATTTCGATGATATATTCATTTACTACTATCGGCTGGTTGTGGGCCTCCTGTTCATTCTTATAGGCTTCCCACCCAAATATCCAATGCAAGACAACTGAGAAAAGGAAAAATACCAGTGTGACCCATAAGAACCCCTTCCGTTTCCAAATGCTCATTTGTTTGCTTGCTTTCATAGATTTATAAAACGGTTACGATAATGTGAGTGAACACAATAGCTGGTTAAAAAAGTATGCCAGGCATGCTTTGGTAGGCCTGGAAACGTCTTTCGGAGAGGCCGATGGAAGCTGGTATGAACTTTAAGACGTGTTCTTTGGATGATGGCCCATACAAGGATGGCTTCCCCAAGTTTAGATCCAATTGTTTATCGCTTTATGCTATCTGATTGGGAAGATACCTTGCGAGCTGTATTACCGAATAGTTCTATTTGAAACATTAAGAACCATAAAATTGCTGAAACTCAGTGATAGGTTCCAAAAGAATAGCTAATTTATAGCAGGGTGCGACTTTTTGGCGGCCGACAATTAATTTCATTAGTAGAAGCGATTAATAGTAGTGTTCATAAATTGGTATTATTGCTACATGCAGGAGGGCAGCGTGGAAGACAACCATCCAAAACTATACGAGCCAAGCTATTGCTCGATGATCAGGATGAGTTTGACGATCCATTTAAAATAGCTGTCAATCGCAAGCAACTAACAAAACAGGCTCTTTATAAGAAGACAAAAACCAAGAAATGAAACACACTCAAAACAAATTAGTTGAACTCCAAGACGAACTTAAAACCGTGGTTGAAACAGTAAAATCTGGAAAGCTGGATGCAAGCCACGCTGCCGAAAAGATTGTTCACCTGCGAGACGAAATTGATAAATTAATTCAGCACCTAAAAGACATCGCAAAAAAGTAACGGGCCGAATCCTTCCGCCCTCTCGTGGGTGGACTTTGTACTAATAACAGCTGAAAATGGCCAAGCGTAACGCAGGTTTGATCAGAACTGTACATGAAAAGATCTCGGACAAAGAGCGATCCGCCCACTTTATAGCGCACTATAAGTGAAGGTGGTTGTTAATGCCAACACTTGAAAGCGTAATACAACGTTTTTTCGTTAAAAGTAGCGGCTTAGTACATATTTGTTTGGATGTTTATATCGTCACTGACATAGTTCAATATTTTATGAAGCCTTTTCATGTCATTGGCCTTGGCGCATCGGCAGGTGGCGTGGAGGCATTAACAGAATTTTTTGCGAATCTTCCAGCGGTTCCTAATGCTGCATTTATTGTTGTTACTCACTTGAATCCAAACTATAACAGCCAACTCACTTCCATTTTATCAAGGGTTACTTCTTTACCGGTATGTAAAGTTAAGAACGAACAAGAAATTTTGAAAAATCATGTTTATGTCATGCCTGAGAATGTGCTTCTTACTGTGAAAGAAGGGAAATGCTTAATATCGCCAAGAAGGGACACGAATAAAATCAACAAAACCATCGATGTATTCCTTTTGTCCTTGGCCGAAGACCAGAAAGAATTCGCTGTTGGAATCGTTCTTTCGGGAAGCGGGTCGGACGGTTCTGAAGGCGTAAAAAAAATCCATGGAGCCGGTGGGCGCGTTTTTGTTCAGGATCCAGCTTCCGCCTCATTCGCGATGATGCCGTCCGCGGCCATTCGCATTGATAATCCAGAAGCAGTTGAAAATCCAGGGAAACTGGCGAAGAGGTTGCCTGATCTGTTGAAGCTAAAACAAAGACCGATTGTGGGTGGGTAATTTATCAACTGGTTTTAGAATGGCCGTTGCTGCTAGTCGCCCAGAATAGACTGCTCCTTCCATCGTGGCAAGATACCGTTGGCATGTGTAGTCGCCCGCGAGAAATACCCCCGGTATCGGAGTTGTGTGTGTTGGCTTTAATCTCTCAGCTCCCGGAACTAACGCATAAAATTCGCGCGGTTCTACAACGATACGATAGTCAGAGATCTTGTTGGCGATGTCAATATTAATGCTTTGAAGGTTTTTGCAAACTATTTTCTTTCGCCATATTCAAGAATTTTTCTGGTGGTGTCAAAATAATTGACAAACGTCCAGGCACCTCCTTAAATGTACTTTCATTTTGCTCTGAAAAACTTGCAAGGCACGTTTCCGGAGCAAACGTTGTACGATCCTTTGGCATAGATCTCGCCGTTAGTTCCATTTGTGCTGAAATAATCAACCCGACATCCCTTGTCGAAGTCCCACCCTCCGTGTCATTTATCATTGATTGCCCTTC
>DASPKQ010000073.1:0-21403 GCA_035627995.1 Verrucomicrobiia bacterium
GGTGTAGCACTAGATAACCTTGAGAACTACAAACGTAGTGTTCTCGCGGCAAAGTAATTTTATTTACACACTTATTACCCCCGCTTTATCCTCATGTTTTACACAAGCAATCGAAAAACCTTTTGTTTTGAAGTGTAAAACTTTATTTTTGACACTATATATTCAGATACATAGAATACTTAAGGTTAAGCCTAATACTTGAATTCAAGGCCGATCGTTCGAACATTTTCAATGCTCCAAAGCCCAAACTAAATGGGCTCAACGTGAGACTTAAAATAGCAGGTTTTTCTTTAGCGACACTTTGTCCATTCTTCATATGGATATCAATTGCCAACCGGTGGCAAATTGACTACCATCCGTAGACTGAGCAGGATCGCTTCATAGAAAAACCTGCTGTTTTGGTATTTATGCCAAAAATGCTATAATTTAGGGGATTTATGCAACACTCCTGGAACATTAGCGGACATAAAAAGCAATTAGAATTACTTTCAAAATCCCTAGTCAACAACAAGATAGCTCATGCTTACGTTTTTTCGGGGCCGGATGATGTCGGGAAAAAAGCAGTCGCGAAAAATTTGGCTAAAATATTGCTTTGTGAAAAACAATTGGGTTGTGATTCGTGCGACCAGTGCCGGACCTTAAATTTGTCCACAAATCCGGACTACATTGAACTCAGTCAACCAGAGACAATAAAAATTGACCAGGTGCGCCAGTTGGTTTATAAGTTAAATCTCAAGCCTTATCTTGCCAAGCATAAGATCGCAGTGATTGACCAGGCTGACAGCATGACAACCGAGTCAGCAAATGCCATGCTTAAGTCAATGGAAGAACCCAAACCGTATACTGTGATTATATTGATTGCGTCCAATGCGCAAAGGCTTCTGCCAACAATTTTATCCCGAACACAAAAAATTACATTCGGTTTTGTTCCGGAGAGTGAATACGAGTCATTGTTCCCGGAATCAATTTCTGACACACAAAAAGGGATAATCCAAAAATTCGCATCAGGCCGTCCAGGGTTAGTAAAAAAACTTTTGGCGGATCCGGACTCTTTGGAACAGCTCCAGAATATTGACCGACAATACCAGACGTACATGAAAAATGATTTGGTTGACCGCATTAAACTGGCGAGTTTGTTGTCAGAAGCTGAATCACCCGAAATCAAATCAACTTTGCAGTATTGGCTTTCGAGTTTGGAGAAAGATCTCTTAAACAGACCGCAGGCCGAAGTGGTTAAAAAACTTACCTTGGTCAGCAAGGCGCGATTAATGCTTGAGTCAAATGTTAACTGCAAACTTCTACTGACTCAATTAATGCTTGAAAGTTAAAAAATAAAAACCAATATGCAAAAAATAATAATTTTAATACTTGGTTTATCCCTTACCGCTGCCAGCTGTAATTTATTGGGCGGAGGCGGTGGATCAAAAGGTGTTTTAAAATCTGATGACGGCGGAAAGAGTTTTCATCCAGCAATTCAGTTAGCAGAAAAAAAGACGATTGGCGGAGTTTCGGTTAATATAATGACCATGGATTCTGACAGGCCTGATACGATTTACTTAGGAAGTAGCAATGGTATATTTAAAACAGAAGATGGAGCGGCCTCATGGAGACAGATACTTACAGGGATTGCAGTGTCGGACATTGCATCAGATCCAGCCAAACCAAGCACTATATATGCCGTGGGCCTGGCAGGTAGAAACGGAAAAATAATAAAGAGCCCTGATGGTGGTGCAACCTGGGCGGATATTTATACCGAGCCCAGCAAATCTAATGCAGTAACTACGATCTCTGTTTCGAAAGCCAACTCCAGAATTTTGCTAGCCGGACTTACAACCGGTGAGATCATTAGATCAACCGACGAAGGTGTAACATGGCAGGTGGTTAGGGATCTCCAGGACCCACTCCTTAGAATCAGATTTTACAACAGTTCAACAGCCTACGCGTTAACATTAACCAAGGGACTGAATAAAAGCACTGATCAAGGTTCGAATTGGTCTCCTTTGCCTGTTTCCGATTTGCAATTACCGAGCACCGGGTCAACAGTTCGACGGTACCTTGATATGTCATTTGATCAAAAGCTTTCAGGTGTGATATTTTTAGCTACCGAGCAAGGACTGCTTCGCACTGTGGATGATGGCGTGATGTGGTCAGTAATGTACTTGCCGGTCAGGGATACATCCCTTAAGGTCACTGCCGTGGCAGTTAACCCGAATGATTCTAATGGTTTATACATCGCGGTCGGCTCAACACTGTTCAAGAGTACAAACGGCGGCGTGACCTGGGAAACAATAAAATTACCGTCCAATCAGACCGTTAGACAAATTACCGTTAATCCATCAACGCCTAATGTAATATACTTAGGTATGGGAGATAACAAATAATTATGACATCACCAATTGTTAGCCAAAAAGAGGGGGAATTTCAAAAAGCGGTTGACCATT
This sequence comes from Verrucomicrobiia bacterium, assembly GCA_035627995.1. Lineage (GTDB taxonomy): Bacteria > Patescibacteriota > Doudnabacteria > UBA920 > O2-02-FULL-48-8 > DASPKQ01. Next base: position 2,442 of record DASPKQ010000073.1, read on the forward strand.
TAAAATCAGAGCTTGCAACGCTGAGGACCGGACGTGCTTCGGCAGGTCTTGTAGAAAATATTTTGGTTGATTACTACGGAGCAAAAACTCCGATAATGCAGATCGCACAAATACTAATTCCGGAACCAAGGTCAATTGCAATCCAACCTTATGATAAATCGGCATTAAAGGAGATTGAAAAAGCAATTCAAACCTCTAATATCGGAATCAATCCTGTAAACGACGGAAATGTGGTTCGTCTAAACATCCCTCAAATGACTGAGGAGCGTCGTAAGGAACTAGTAAAAGTGGTTTCTCAAATGTCCGAAAAGGCCAGGGTGGCCATCAGAAACATCAGAGAAGAAGTGGTTAAGGAGATTCAAAGATTGGAAAAAGATGGTAAGATGACTGAGGACGATAAAGTCGACAGTAAGAACGAACTGCAAAAAATGGTTGATAAATATAATGAGGAAATAAAGAAGATCTCAACTGCAAAAGAGCAGGAAGTAATGACTATTTAACTAGATTAGGAACAATTTTAATGGTGACTTTAATTATCTTTATAGTAATTCTCGGGCTGCTGGTTTTTGTTCACGAGCTTGGCCATTTTGTTATGGCTAAAAGATCAGGGATGGCCGTTGAGGAATTTGGATTCGGATTTCCCCCTAGGCTATTTGGCATCAAGAAAGGGGAAACAATCTATTCCATAAACTGGATACCCTTAGGAGGCTTCGTTAAGATTGTCGGTGAAGATGGCGGCGACGCAGCTAATCCCAAAAGCTTTGGTAGCAAATCCTTTGGCGCGAGACTTGCGGTTCTGGCAGCAGGCGTGACCATGAATGTTATATTTGCCTGGGTTTTGATTTCGATTGGATTGGCTGCTGGATTACCTACTGCTTTGGATGAAGGCGAAACATTACCGGGAACAGCAAAAATTCGAGACGTCTCAGTTGCTGTCATAGAAGTTGCTCCTGAAAGCCCGGCTAGCGCTGCTGACTTTAAAGTTGGCGACCGCATCATCAAAATCAATGGACAAGAAGTGACATCCATTGATACTGTACAGAATTTGACCCAAGAAAACATTGATAAACCTACGACATACACTTTCGAGCGAGGAAGTACTGTCTTAGAAAAGCAGGTAGTTCCTCGAGGCAATCCGCCAGCAGATCAAGGACCTTTAGGGATCGGGCTTTCGAGTGTTGGTTTAGTCTCCTATCCTTGGTATGTTGCTCCGTGGAAGGGGTTGCAGGCCACAATCGGCTTGATATGGGCCACATTGTCCGCCTTTTGGACAATACTCTCTAATTTAGTCGGTGGTGCACCGGCTGGAGTTGATCTAACCGGTCCGGTAGGTATTGCCAAACTAACCGGAGATGTTGCGGCACTTGGATTTGTATATCTACTTCAATTCACAGCCATTCTTTCAGTAAACCTCGCCATCATCAACGCTGTTCCATTTCCGGCTTTAGACGGTGGCCGTATTCTGTTTTTGATTATCGAAAAAATTCGTCGCAAGAAAATGTCGGTAAATGTTGAGCAGTGGGCCAACACAGTAGGATTCACACTGCTTCTGCTATTGATGTTTTTTGTGACTGTTAAAGATGTCGGGAGGTTTCAATTGATCACCAAGATAAAGGATCTGTTCTAGTGAAACAAAGCGAATTGTTTACAAAGGTGCTCAGAGAAGCACCAAAGGATGAAGTTTCGGTTAATGCCCAACTTTTGATTAGGGGCGGGTTCATACATAAGGTAATGGCCGGGGCATATGAATATCTGCCATTGGGTTTGCGCGTCCTCAATAACATCAATCAGATCATCCGTGAAGAAATGAATGCTATTGGCGGAGTGGAGTTATCAATGACCGCTCTTCAGGATAAACAGACCTGGGAAAAAACCAACCGGTGGAGTGATGAAACTGTTGATGTTTGGTTTAAAAGTAAGTTAAAAAGCAATGCGGATGTGGGGCTTGGATTCACTCACGAGGAACCTCTCACTTCTCTAATGAAAAATTATATATCATCTTACCGTGATTTGCCTGTTCTTGTATATCAGATACAGACAAAATTCAGAAATGAACTACGCGCCAAGAGCGGTATTATGCGAGGCCGCGAATTTTTGATGAAGGATCTTTACTCTTTTTGTCGATCAAAAGAGCAGCATGAGGAGTTTTATGGAAAGGCGAAGAACGCTTATCTTAGGATTTTTGAACGTGTTGGTCTAGGTGATCGAACTTTTGTCACTTTTGCTTCAGGTGGAAGTTTTTCCAAATACTCTCATGAATTTCAGACTCTAACAGAAGCCGGTGAAGACATGATCTATTTGGATCGAAAAAAGAAAATTGCAGTTAACAAGGAAGTGCTAAGCGAAGAAGTTATAAGCGACCTTGGTTTAAGCAAAGGCGACTTGGAAGAAGTTAAAGCAGTGGAGGTAGGAAACATTTTTAGCTTGGGTACGAGGTTTTCAGACGCATTCAATCTTAATTACATTGATGAAAAAGGACAATCTTGTCCCGTGATCATGGGTAGTTACGGTATCGGTCCAGGCAGGGTAATGGGAACGGTTGTGGAAATCTTTCATGATGATAAAGGAATAATATGGCCAGAAGCTATTGCTCCGTATAAATATCACCTGATAAATATCGCAAAAGACCCTCAAAGTTCGGAATCCATATACCAAACTTTACTCGATAAAAATTATTCCGTACTATATGATCAGCGAGACGAAACTGCTGGCGTTAAGTTCGCAGATTCCGATCTAATCGGGTTGCCCTTAAGAATCCTTGTTTCAGATAAAACTCTGAAAGAGGATTCTGTTGAACTGAAGAATAGGCAGACACAAGAAACCCAATTAATAAAAATAAAAGATCTCTCCAAACACCTCAAAAAATAAATAAAACCCAAGTTTGACTGAAATTAATTCTTGAAAATGGCGTTGCTAGATTTCGTATACGATAAATTCTCAAAGGACATAGGCATAGATTTGGGTACAGCCAATACTCTTGTTTACGTTAAAGGCAAGGGTATTGTTATTAATGAACCATCTGTTGTTGCCATAAATCAGAAAACTAAACAGATTTTGGCTATTGGTGAGGAAGCTAAACGCATGGTCGGGCGAACTCCGTCTCACATCGTAGCTCATCGGCCCTTGGTTGATGGTGTCATTTCTGATTTTGAGGTTACCGAACAAATGCTCCGTTACTTTATAGAGAAGGTAAGTCAGGCAACTTTTGGTTTTCTATCCAGACCTAGAGTTGTTGTTGGTATTCCTTCCGGCGTGACCGAAGTGGAAAAACGCGCTGTTCAGGACGCAACCCTTAATGCAGGCGCCAGAGAAGCTTATTTAATAGAAGAACCAATGGCAGCAGCCATAGGTTCCCGTATGCCGGTTCAGGACCCCAGCGGTTCCTTTATCGTTGATATCGGCGGGGGCACGGCCGAAATCGCAGTGATTTCTTTGGGCGGCATTGTCGTCTCCAAAAGCATTAGAATTGCTGGTGATGAAATGAATGAAAACATTATCCAATATGCCAGGGATGAATTCAATTTGCTTTTAGGTGAACGTTCCGCTGAGGAAGTTAAAATCAGAATCGGCTCAGCGCATCCCATGAAGGAAAAGCTTAAAGCTCAAATTCGCGGACGTGACTTAGTTTCGGGTCTGCCAAAAGAGGTGACCGTTTCCGACGAGCAAATTCGGAAAGCCTTAATGCGATCAGTTAGAGTTATTGTAAATAACATTAAAACCGCTGTGGAAGAAACGCCACCAGAGCTGTTATCAGATATAATGGAAAGAGGAATTACCTTAGCAGGTGGCGGCGCCCTGCTTCGTGGTTTAGACAAGCTTATTCAAGAAGAAACCCAAATGCCAACCATAATAACCGATGATCCTTTAACGGCAGTGGTCAGGGGCACTGGTATTGTCCTGGAAGACTTACCATCTTTGCGAGATGTGCTGGTTATTACGGAATTCGAACAAATACCCCGCTAAAATCATAAAATCCAAATCGAGAGACTATGCGTTTTATTTACAATAAAACTTTCATTCGCTTTTTTGTGGCATTTGTTTTATTGTCAGGGTTCATTGTAGCCGACGCGCTAGGATATTTAGGCATCATTAAGGATGTATTCTTTAAAACATACGGCGGAGCAACTCAATTCGTTGGAAATATTTCGAATCAAACAAAGGACATTGTAAGAACTTTAGGTACCATTAAAAGTTTGGCTCGCGAAAACGCAGAATTAAATCAGAAAATTGACGAGTTGTCTTTTGAGAACGCCCGTTTGCAACAGGCGCGCCAGGAAAACTTAACCCTAAGGCGCGCTTTAAGTTTTGATGAAAAAACCAGCTTTGGTATGGTTGCAGCCGAAGCCAAATTTTTGGATCCCACTGGATTTACACGAACTATTACGATTAATAAAGGTTTAAATCATGGCATTGAGTTTAATGAAGCGGTAATAGTCGCGCCCGGACTTTTGGTGGGTAAGGTGACCAAAATTTATCCTGACTCGGCTGAAGTCACCTTGATCACAGATCCATCAATAACCATCAACGGTGAAGTGCCTGATTCAGGCGCTCGCGGTCTAGTTAAAGGCGAGCATGGATTAGGTTTGATGTTTGATTTGGTCACGCAAAATGAATTAATTAAATCCGGTGATCAAATAATGACTTCGGGTTTAGGCAATGATTTTCCGGCCGGACTACTTGTGGGAGAGATTGTAGCGATCAAATCATCCACCTCTGATTTGTTCCAGAAAGCATTTGTATCGCCAGCGGCTGATTTACGAAATCTTAAGTTCCTTTTTGTAATCCAATGAAGTGGGTAATTTGGATTTTGGCAATATTTCTACTATTGACCGTCTCTGACGGAATATTTATAAATATTAATTCGCTGCCGGTTGTACCAAGCATTCTATTGATTCTTTGCACTACGGCATTAATTTTAGGCGACCACTTGGAAGCCTGGCTAATAATGATAGTTTCTGGCATTTTTTTGGATTTTGCTTCGGGACTTCCCGACGGTATTATGCTTACAAGCATTCTTCTGGCGGCCTTGTTTGTATATGTGGTGGTTAACTGGTTTCTGGCAAAAGAATTTAACATTCCAATCCTTTTTTTATCCGTAGGGCTTATGACTTTCCTGTTTATAGTATTCTCACTCGCTTTAGTAAAAATATATTCATTCCTACAACCGATTGAAATTGATTACAGCTATATTCTTCTAAATAAGCTATTCTGGTATATTATGATCAATCTCATTTTGACATATCCTATCTATTTGTATTTTAATTTGATTAACCGTTTAGCATTTAGAGTCAGCAAACGCTAATGAACCCAAATGAACCCATTTGAGTACTATGGTCTAAAAAGAACTTCAAAAGCTTCCAAACAAGGAGTTGCTTTTGAAGAAACACTTGTTGACGCAGGCGCGGAAGACCGTGCTGTATTAGATGACGAAAGAGAGCAATTAAACTATCGCTTAATAGGCCTGGCTTTGTTGTTCGTTTTTCTGGTTATCTTCGGGCGATTATATAACTTGCAGGCAATTCGTGGTGATGAATACCGGGCCTTGGCGGAAGGAAACAAATCTCGCACTCAGTACTTGCTCGCCCCGCGAGGATTGATCGTTGATAATCACGGTAAGGTTATTGTTGGAAATGTGCCTAGTTTCGAGCTAGTGGCAATTCCCGGTGACCTTCCGACGGAAATTTCTGAACTTGAAAAAAGATTAACTGAGATTGCGGGAATAATAGGAAAGGAAGTCTCGGAACTACAAGCGCTTGTTTCCAAAATGGATAGGTCAACATACCAAGCCCAAACGTTAGCTCAAAATTTAACCAAGGACGCTGCTTTAACCTTAATTGCCCGCAGAGATGAGTTTAAGGGGTTTAGCGTGCAAAATAACCCGATTAGAGACTATAAAGACCCAATAATGTATTCCCACCTTGTTGGATACACGGGTAAAATCACGGAAGAAGAGTTAAAAGAAAAAAACTCTGAAAACTACCTTTTAAATGACTATATCGGAAAAACTGGATTGGAAGTTCAATATGAGAATTTTTTAAGGGGGATTCCTGGACAAAAACCATCCGAAATTGACGCAGTGGGGAATTTTAAGAAAAGCTTACCAGAAATCCCGCCTCAACCGGGAAAAAATATCCGCCTCAATATTGATTATGATTTGCAAAAGACAATGTATGATAGTTTAACGGCCATCATGCAAAAGTTTAATAAATCCAAGGCCGCAGCTGTCGCTACAGATCCAAAAACCGGAAGAGTCCTGGCGTTTATATCCTTGCCTGGATTCGACAACAACTGGTTTGCCCGAGGAATTTCTAGTAATGAGTATTCAAGTTTGCTAAATGATCAAAGCATCCCTTTATTAAATAGAGCTATAAGCGGCACATATCCTCCTGGATCAACAGTTAAGCCGATGTTGGCTCAAGCGGCTTTAACGGAAGGTATTGTCGATCCTAACACTAAAATTTTAGACGATGGGGTAATCAGGATCGGAGAATATTCATTCTATGGTTATGAACGTTCAGGGTTGGGGATTATGGATGTTTATTCTGCTATTGCCCGATCGTCAGATATATATTTTTATACCATCGGTGGTGGTAATGCTAAAACAGTAGTTAAAGAAGGTTTGGGCCCGGAAAAACTTGCGGAATGGTACCGCAAATTTCATGTTGGCACCAAGCTCGGAATTGATTTGCCCAATGAAAAAGATGGCCTAGTTCCTGATCCTGATTGGAAGCTCAGAGTAAGAAACGAACCCTGGTATCTTGGGAACACTTACCATTATTCCATTGGCCAAGGAGACCTTCTTGTTACGCCACTTCAGGTTAATAGTTGGACTGCAACGATTGCTAACGGCGGTAAAATTATGCGTCCGTTTATTTTGAACGAAGTTGCAGAAAGCACAGGGAAGATTGTACACAAAGAACAACCTAAAGTTATTAACGAAAATTTTTTAGATCAAAAATGGCTTAAGGTTGTCCAGGACGGAATGCGTCAGACTGTGACTGCGGGAAGCGCTAGATCCTTGAACGCTCTACCAATTAGCGTTGCCGGCAAAACCGGAACAGCACAATTTATCAGTCGTAACCTCACTTCAACTCATGCTTGGTTTACGGCGTACGCCCCATTTGAAGATCCGCAAATTGCCATAACTGTTTTGGTTGAAGAAGGAGGTGAGGGTTCAAGCGTTGCTGTTCCTGTAGTGCGTGAGACTCTAATTTGGTGGGCTGCCAATAGATTGATTAAGTAGGTTGATAATTGATTTTGCTTCGGCTAGAATGGTCTTAGAAGATAGCTATGAACGAATTTTTCCATAAAATTGCTCACAGGTTTTCTGAGATCCTGGGTTCTGCCTGGGCATTTTTCTTTGCGTTATCGATCATAATATTATGGGCCTTGTCTGGGCCTCTTTTTGATTATTCCGACCGATGGCAATTGTTTGTTAATACAGGCACCACCATAATGACTTTCCTTCTGGTATTCCTGATCCAAAACACGCAGAATCGCGACTCTAAGGCCATTCATCTTAAACTCGACGAGTTGATTAGAGCTTTAAAATCTGCGCGAGATTCTATGGTTGATCTGGAGGATTTGGAAGATCATGAATTAGATAAGATCCAGAAGGAATTTGAGCTCTTACGAGAGAAGGCCCTAAACGTTCAGAATAAAAGGAAATCAAATCGATAAGGCCATTGACAGAGGGTAAAAAGTCATCTATCATTTTGTCAGCTTATGCAAGGACCCGTCTGGGGTTCTTTTATAAACATCAAGAATTAAATCTTAAAGATGAATAAAAAAGTTTTACTAACTGAAGATGGGCTTAAAAAAATTCATGAAGAGTTAAAGCAGCTTAAAGAAGAGCGACGGAAGGAAATCATTGAACGGATTCAAGAAGCCATTTCTCACGGTGATTTGTCCGAAAATGCTGATTACGCTCAGGCCAAAGAAGAGCAGGCCTTTATTGAAGGAAGAATTTTAGAACTGGAAGAAATGGTAAAAAATGCAGAAATCATTTCCCACAGCAATAATCATAACTTAGTATCAATCGGTTCGACTGTGGAACTCAAAGTAAACGGTAAGCCAGTAAAGTACACGATTGTTGGTTCTAACGAAGCCAATCCGGCAGCCGGAAAAATTTCCAACGAATCCTTAGTCGGAAAAGCTATTTTGGGGGCCAAGGTAGGACAAGCGGTGGTAGTTGAGACCCCCGCTGGTAAAACGGAATACGAAATAGTTTCTATAGATTAAAAAACCGCCGATCAAATCGGCGGTTTTTTGATGACCTTTTTGACCGTATTGCAACATGTAATATACTTAAATTAGGAGAAGTTTTGTTATGAATAAATTGGAAACTGCAGTGTTTGGGGGAGGATGCTTTTGGTGTACCGAAGCGGTGTTTCAGCGGTTAAAAGGTGTTGAATCAGTCGTTTCGGGTTATGCCGGTGGAGATATGAAAAATCCAACCTATGAACAAGTATCCAACGGAAACACAGGTCATGCGGAAGTTATTAAAGTTGAATTTGATCCTCAGGTTATTGCGTATAGCGATTTACTGAATGTGTTTTTTGCTATGCATGATCCTACAACTTTAAATCAACAAGGAAATGATATCGGCGAGCAATACCGATCGGTCATTTTTTATTCCAGTGAAGGTCAAAAAAAGCGTGCCGAAGAATTTATCCAAGAACTTGAAAATGATAATGTTTTTTCCGAACCAATTGTGACAAGTTTAGAACCACTAAGTCAGTTTTATCCAGCTGAGAACTATCATCAGAATTATTATGATAACAATCGCAATAAGCCTTATTGTCAGGCCGTGATTAATCCAAAAGTTGCTAAGCTTCGTCAAAAGTTTGCGATGTTATTGAAACCTTAGTATCTTTCCCGTTTAAGAAATGAAGAAGCGCGATTCGGAGTCTAAAGTCTGACTCGACGAATCGCGCTAACACGGCAATGAACCTACTTAGTTTTGACGGCCTTCTTCTTACGAGCGGGTTCATTTGAATTTTTCCAGATCACCTTACCCCGCGTATCCACGACGTAACGCACATCTCGAGTTTGGAAGGTAAAGTGCCTGTCGTCGGTTTGGAACAGAAGTCTATTTGAAATCAAACGCGCTGTCCCTAATTTGATGGTGATGGTGTCCTCTTTTACCATGGCGCTGGAAGGTAAATTGTGATGCGAAGCTTCTCCAGGATACATCACAATCGAAAATCCTCCCTCGTACACAATCTGACCGTCGAGCAAATAGTCTTGGTCCATGCTCCTCCTGCGAAAATAGGGAAACAAACTGAAATTGTATCTTGCTGACGCCCTTTTGTCAAAGCCTGGTCAATCCTTTAAAATAAATGTATAACTTGTATTTAAATACAAAAAATTTGTGACTTTGAAAAAATGGGTTCTAGTGTCGCTGTTGGTAATTGTTGTGTCAGGTCTTGTCTTGTTTGCTATGGATAGATTACCATTTTGCAAATGTGGTTATATAAAAATTTGGCATGGAGTTGTGTTTAGCTCAGAAAATTCGCAACATATGACTGATTGGTACACTCCATCACATGTTATCCACGGCTTCGCATTCTATTTGTTGCTTTGGCTGATAGGGAAGAAGTATAAGTGGTCAATCGGGTTTAAGTTATTTTTGGCTGTCTTAATCGAGTCGGCTTGGGAGGTATTTGAAAATACGGATTTAGTCATAAATCATTACCGATCGGTAACTATTTCATTAGATTATTATGGTGATACTATTCTCAATTCAATAATGGATATACTTGCCATGATCGCAGGTTTTGTAATTGCTTACCGTTTTCCTGTCTGGGTTACCGTGTTGTTAACGATATTCTTGGAAGCTGTCGTCGCATACTATATTAGAGATAATTTACTATTGAACATAATCATGCTTATTTATCCCAATGAAGTGTTTCTTAAATGGCAGCAGGGAGGATAAGTAAAAAGTTTTGAATAAAAAAAACGGAGAGGAGAATCTTTCGATTCTCGCTCCCCGTGCTTTATTGTCGTGTGGGTTAATCCCCGCGATAGTTCCAACGGGCTCCGAACATGGGTCGAACGAACTTATCGACCATGCCCATGAGCTCTGCGCGACGCTCCTCGTCGCACTCGTGCCTCTGAATCATCGTCGGCACGGTCTCGTACGGGATGGTATAAATCCCGCCGTCGCTGGAGAACTCGCCGAGTCCGTAGAAGGTTTCGGCGACGCAGTGGAGCTGCCATGCCTCCTTCACGCGCTTAAGTGCCTCCTGCCAGCCGATGCGACGCAACGCCTCGGAACTCCATTCCGACCGGAAATCATTCCGAACGGTCCGAAGTCCCATGGTCTGCCGAACCATGAAGGCTCGGTGTTCCTCGATCTCGTCCGGGATCGGTTTGCAGTGGTACTGGAATGCGTTCTGGGCGCCGCGAATCAGGTCCTCCCAGACTCGATCTGAGCCCGCCGCATCAAGCACATTCGGATACGGCTGGTTGCTCAGGGTTGTGCGCTGCATGACCTTGACGATCAGCACGTCGTCGCGGGTTACATCCCTGTCCATGATGTGAAAGTCGATCATGAACAGGTAGATCCGGTATTCGTCCAAGAGCTTGCCATCGCGATCGATGAGCTGCTTGGAGGCGTAGAGCACGCCACGACCAGAACGGCCAAACAGAAGGTTCTGTCGGTCGTGAGTCGCCAGATCGTAGTGCTGGACCTCGCTCAGGGGCGCCCCGTTCTGCTTGCTCCAGAGCGCGAAGCAGTCGAAGCTGCTCTCGTTGAGCGCAGTCGTCCAGTTATCGCGTACGGAACCACGGCCGTAGACGTTGAACTGCCTCGGCCCCTCTGCCATCAGGCACACGTTTGTAGCACTCGCCGGCTTGGGGTCCGTCCTGCGACGGATCACGTCGTAGCGATTCTTCACGTACGAATCCGAGAGCGCCATGGTGCTGAAGTGATAGCCCGGGGTAACCCTCGGAACGAAGATGTCCCGAAAGCTTTCCACCGGAGCGAAGCCATGCGTCTGAACGTACTGCGCGACTTCGTTCACTGGCTTGTCCCGAAAGGCATACGCCGGGATGAGAAAGCTGCGCCAGTCGTCCTTGCTGAGAAGGTAGACGGGGCCATTGTTTGTCACGAACTCCTCCTACTGAGCTTCTCCTTGGTAGGTGCTTGCCTTTCAAGGTGGAGAAGAAACCTTAAAAGTTAATGTTGTATTTTACGTGATTTTTGGTATTTTGTCAAGATCGGCTTTAAAATGTTATAATTAATTAGCATTTAAGCTTTGGAAAGAAACCCAATGTCGGAAAAAATAGAGGAGTTACGAAAGGTTCGGATACAAAAACTAGAAGAGCTAAAGAAAAGAGGTATTGATCCCTATCCTGTTGATTCCAAACGAACTCATACCATTGCAGAAGCACTTAATAGTTTTGATAAAATAAGCAAAGCAAAAACTGAAGTCAGTCTCACTGGCCGAGTTCGTTCAATCAGAACGCATGGCAAGCTGGCTTTTTTTGATTTGGAAGATCAATCGGGGAAAATTCAGTTACTGATTAAAGAAGATTTAGTCGGAAAAGATTTTGAACTTATTGACCTTTTAGATATGGGCGATTTTTTAGAAGCTCATGGCAATTTAGCTTTATCCAAAACAAAGCAAAAAACTTTAGAAGTTTCAAAAATAAGACTGCTTTCAAAATCTATTCGACCAATCCCTACGGAACATTTTGGAATCGCCGATCTCGAAACCAGATTACGTAAGCGATATTTGGAGTTAATGACCAACCAAGAAACGCGAGACCTCTTTGTTAAGAAGGCAATTTTTTGGAAGACCATAAGAAATTTTTTGGAGGAACAAGGATTCCTCGAGGTTCAACTGAATGTTTTGGAACCGATCCCGGGAGGCGCTGAAGCTGAACCATTTGTAACGCACCATAACGCCTTGGATAAAGATTTTTATTTGCGTATTTCTCTGGAACTACCACTTAAGAAATTGATTGCAGGAGGTTATGAAAAAGTTTTTGAAATCGGTCGCATTTTTAGAAACGAAGGAATTTCTACGGAACATCTGCAAGACTACACACAAATGGAATTTTATTGGGCCTATTCGGAATACGAACAGTTGATGGAAATGCTCGAATCGATGTATAAGGCCGTAATAAAAAATGTCACAGGTGAACTAAAAACTTCTTACGATGGAAAAGAGATCGATTGGAGTAAAAAATGGTCTAGGGTCAGATACTTCGACATATTCAAAGAAAAAACAGGACTCGATCTTAATACAGTAAGCGAAGCCGATCTCCGTAAATATGCCGGAGAAGAAAAAATTAAATTCGAAAAGAATCAAGGCAAAGGAAGGTTGATCGACTTGATTTACAAAAAGAAAGTTCGGCCTAGTCTCATTCAACCATGCTTTTTGATAAATCCACCTGTTGAAATAGAACCGCTGGCCAAAAAAGATCCATCAAATCCTAATGAAGTACAACGTTTGCAAATTTTAGCTGGCGGCACAGAGCTTGGGAAAGGATTTTCTGAGCTTAACGATCCGTTGGATCAGAGAGCTAGATTTGAAGATCAAATGAAATTAAGAGAAGCGGGGGATAAGGAAGCTCAGATGTTGGATGATGATTATCTTGAGGCGATGGAATATGGCATGCCTCCAATGGCCGGCTTCGGTTTGTCCGAAAGATTATTTGCGGTAATTATGGATAAATCAATTCGAGAAACCAACTTCTTCCCGCTCATGAAAGATTGATTAAATGACTAGAGACCAAGCTATACAGTTATTAAGGCAGAACATAACTAACGAAAATTTAATAAGACATAATATCGCCGTCGGATTCATAATGCGAGCGTTTGCCGAAAAGTTTTACCAAAACCCTGATGATTGGGAATTGGCCGGTCTATTGCATGATTTGGATTGGGAAAAAACCAAGGATGATTTCAATAATCACACAGTTGTCGCTAAGCAGATTTTAGAAAAAACAGACCTCAAACCGGAAATAATTAATGCCATTTACGTTCATAACTGGATTCATAACATAAAGCCAGAAACGTTATTGGAAAAAACCCTGTATTGCGTAGAGGAATTATCAGGAATCATTACTGCCGCTGCTCTTGTCCAACCAGATAAAAAATTGGCATCGGTGACCAATGAATCTGTTTTAAAGAAATTTAAGCAGAAAAGTTTTGCGGCAGGCGTCAAACGCGAGATTATTCTTTTAAGCAAAGAGTATATTGATGTAGATCTTCCTGAGCTTGTGGAAGTGGCTTTAAACGCCATGAAAGCTAAAGCTGATGAAATTGGATTGTAGGTATGAAAAAATTGTTAGTCGGCACAACTAATCTCGCTAAATTTAATGACTACCAGCAACTGTTAAAAGGTTTTAATTTAGAGATAGTCAGCTTGTATGATCTTCATATCGAAGAACCGGAAGAGACGGGAAAAGATTTTGAAGAGAATGCAGTTTTAAAAGCTAAGTATTATTACGCAAAAACGGGCATTCCGACTCTGGCAGATGATGGAGGTTTTGAAATAGAAGCACTCGGATGGGCACCCGGAGTTAGGAGTCATCGATGGCTAGGCAGAAAAAGCACGGATGAAGAATTGATAAACGAAGTTTACAAACAGTTGAATAAGACTTCGAATCCAAGCAAGAAGTGTCGTATGCGCATGGTTTTGGCAATAGCCGCACCATTTGGAACCGTAACTTCAGAAGGAGCAGTTGAAGGAATAGTTGCGGATAAGCCTTCCGAGAAAAGAATTCAAGGATATCCCTTTCGTTCGGTGATGTATTTTCCAAATTACGAAAAATATTTCTGCGACCTTTCTAAGGAAGAACTGGAAATTTTAGACCACAGGAAGGCTGCTGTAGAAAAAATAAGTGATATTTTTAAAGAACTAAGTAAATAATATGTTAGATATCAAATTTATAAGAGAGAATACAGTGAAGGTTAGAGAAGCTATAAAGAATAAACAGCTTAATGATAATCTTGATCATTTGCTTAGTTTAGACGATCGTAGGCGCAAACTTATTATAGAAACCGAGGCGATTAGATCGCGCAGAAATGAAATTTCAGAAAAGCTTAAGAAAGGAAAGGATGAAACTTTAGTTAGTGAAGGTAAGCAGCTTAAAGAGCAGGTTTCTAAACTTGAACTTGAGCTAAAAGAAGTGGAAGAAGCTTGGCTCGCCGAAATGTATCGAGTGCCAAACATTCCTGCGGATGATGTTCCGGTGGGTACAAGTGAGACGGAAAACAAAGTTGTGTTTACTTGGGGAAAGCCTAAGAAGTTCAATTTTGAACCAAAAGATCACATGGCGTTGGCTGAAAAACTGAATCTTATTGATACCGATTCAGCAGCCAGAGTTACCGGAAGTCGTTTTTATTATTTGCTTGGAGGTGCAGCGTCTTTACAATTGGCTCTGATGAAATACGTAACAGACTTGCTGACTGATTCTGAGTTTGTAAAACAGATGGCCGATTCTGTTGAACCTGGATATAATCCCAAACCATTTATACCTGTGTTCACACCAGTCATGATCAGGGAAGATGTTTACAAAAAGGCGGCCAGATTAACAGAAGCAGACAAAGATGAAAGGTATTATTTACAGCAGGACAATTTGTATTTGATTGGCAGCGCAGAACATACTTTGGTTTCAATGCACATGGATAAAACCTTTGAAGAAAAAGATTTGCCGCTGCGCTACATCGGTTATTCAACTTCATTCCGACGCGAAGCGGGTTCTTATGGCAAAGACGTAAAAGGAATATTGCGGGTTCACCAATTTGATAAGTTAGAAATGGAATCTTTCTCCACTGCTGATGATTCGATGAAAGAGCATTTGTTGTTTGTAGCCATTGAAGAGTACCTTTTGCAGAAGCTGGAAATTCCGTACCAAAAATTGCTTAAGTGCACAGCCGATATTGGCGTGCCTAATGCCCGAGGCGTGGATTTAGAAGCCTGGATGCCAGGTCAAAACAAATATCGAGAAACCCACACTGCTGATCTAATGACTGATTACCAGTCTAGAAGGCTTAATATTCGCGTTAAACGCAAAAAAGGACCTGAATTGGTTCATACCAATGACGCTACGGCTTTAGCCATGCCTAGAACTTTAATTGCGATTTTAGAAAACTATCAGCAGGAAGACGGTTCGATATTGGTTCCAGAAGTATTAAAACCTTATACAAAGTTTGAAAAGATTGGCTAATGCTAGGTAATCACAAGCTTACAATTGGATTGATTTTTGGCGGAACTTCCCATGAACGGGAAGTTTCTTTAAGTACAGGGAAAACTGTTGCTAAAAATCTCAATAAAGCAAAGTACGAGGTTTTACCCATAGAGATTTCACAGAGCGGTAAATGGTTAACTGAAAGCGAAACTATTAAGCAAATTTCGTCCGGATCAATTGCAAAAAATGAGTTGGTAGTTTTTTCTCCCCAAAAACATAAAATCGATCTGGCATTTTTGGCGCTTCATGGTAAGGGCGGTGAGGATGGCGTTATACAAGGTATGTTGGAATCCATGAATATTAAGTACACCGGTTCAGGTGTTTCCGCTTCAGCTATTGCCATGGACAAAGCAAAAAACAAAATTTTAGTATCTTCCAAAGGAGTAACCGTATGTCGACACCGTTTGGTTAACAAAGATAATTTTAATAATCTCAATAATGAAAACTTGGATAACCAAAAGGTCGTAGTAAAACCGAACAAACAAGGATCGTCATTTGGTGTTTCAATCATCTCTGGAAAAGAGAACATTTTAAATGCTATTAAAGATGCGCTTTTATATGACGACGAGGTAATGGTTGAGGATTTTATTGAAGGAAGAGAGTTTACTGTACCTGTTTTGGGTAATGAAAAACCAAGTGCTTTACCAGTAATCGAGATACGACCTAAAAAATCTCATTTTTTTGATTATAAATCAAAGTACGAGGATGGCGGGGCAGAGGAGATAGTGCCTGCAAAAATTTCGGAAGATTTAAGAAAAGATTTACAAAAAATATCGCTTCAAGTTCATTCCATTTTAGGATGCAAAGGAGTTACGCGCTCTGATTTTATTGTTGATAAACTAAACAATATTTACTTTCTTGAAATCAACACAATTCCTGGAATGACACCTACATCCCTTGTTCCTAAATCCGCTTTAGCTTTTGGTATGTCCTTTCAGGAACTTTTAGATAAAATCATCGAATTAAGCTTAGAATAAAATGGCATTGACTTGGATTGAAATCAGTAAATCGGCTCTGCTTAACAATATTGCTGAGTACCGTCGTATCGTTGGGAGAGTAAAGCTTATGGCAATTGTTAAAAGTAACGCTTACGGGCACGGTATCGATACAACAGCTGAGGTTATTAATGAAAACATCGATTGGTTTGGTGTTGTAAATGGGGCCGAAGCCATTCATTTGAGGGATCTTGGAATCAATAAACCTATTTTGGTTTTAAGTTACTATGACGAAGATCTAATCCTTGAATTAATCAGAAAAAATATATCTCTGGCTGTATATGATACCGCGATGGTTAATAAAATTGATTCCGCAGCTAGAAAATTAAATACAAAAGCCCGGATTCATTTGAAAGTAGATACCGGTACTACTCGTCTTGGAGTTTTTCCTGTCGATTTGGTTGCTTTAACAGAGGAAGTTAAGAAGCGTTCGAATCTTGAGCTTGAGGGATTGTTTAGTCATCTTTCATCCTCTGAAGACAATGAGGAATACACCAATCTTCAGTTGAACAAGTTTCAAGAAGTCGTCCGTAATCTTGAACAGGAAGGATATAGAATCCCTTTAAAACATATTGCATGTACGGCCTCTGCCACAGCTTTTATAGAAAGCAGATTCGATTTAATAAGATTGGGAATTGGTTTATATGGACTCCCTTCTTATAAGGCTTCTACAAGGAGTAAAATAAAAAAACCTAATCTCATTCCAGCATTGTCATGGAAAGCCAAAATTATTCAGGTTAAAAAAGTGCCGAAAGGAACCTATGTGGGTTATGGCTGTACCTATAAAACTAAACGGCAGAGTCTTATTGCGGTTTTGCCGGTCGGATATTTTGAAGGCTATGATCGCAAACTTTCAAATTCCGGGGAGGTATTGGTTTCAGGAAAAAAGTGTCCTGTAATAGGCAGAGTCTGTATGAACTTGCTAATGGTGGATGTAACAAAAGTTAAGGATGTAAAAGTTTATGAGGAGGCCGTTTTAGTTGGTAAACAAGGTCAAAATTCCATGACAGCCGATGACTTGGCCAAAAAAATTGGTACAATTAACTATGAAGTAGTTGCTAGGATAAATCCAAATATCCAGAGAATCCTTACACAATGATTTTTTCAAAGCACAGAAGAATAAATGCCAAACGTCGATTTGGGACTAGAGAGTTCCAAAGTCGTGTTAAAGAAGCGCAAAATTACAAAAGACCATATAACCCAATCGATTTGAACCGACCTCCGCGATGGATGGTAATCATAGGTCTTAAATCAAAGTTTTATCGGGTTTTATGGCTTGGACTAATTGCGGCATTCGCATATTTATTTATGTTTTCGGATTTAATGCTTATAGATTCAGTTAAGGTTAGTGGTACCAATAGAGTGTCACAGGAGCAAGTTCTAAGTGCTATAGATAATTTCTCGGGTGAGAGAACATTTTTTATTCCCAAAAACAACTTTTTTCTGATGAGTAAAGCCAGAGTTAACGAGTCTCTTAAATCCGCCATACCTTTGGTCAAAGAAATTAAATCATACAAGAGAACATGGCCAAACAGAGTTGAATTAGAAGTTGTAGAAAGAGATCCGGGGTTTGTGCTTCAAGTGGACGACAAAAAATATCTTGTTGATGACGAAGGCGTTGTGATTAAGGATGATGCTGCTGGGTTGGACCTACCATTAGTAATAGATCAGGTTACTGAAAACTTTGATATAGGCCTTCCGTTGCCGAATACAAAGATGGTGGCATTTATTTTGAGTATGCATAAGCAATGGGGAACCAAAATTAACAGTCCCATAAGTATTGCAAAAATTCCAGGCAAAGCCAGCAACGAAGTGCAGATTGTTTCTGAGGAAGGTTGGGGAGTATTTTTTGACACAACCAGATCAGTAACATCCCAGCTGGATAACTTGAGTCTGGTTTTAAGCAGGCAGATTCCAGCAAGAGAACGTCCAAATTTAGCTTACATTGATTTAAGGCTTAGTAAGTGGGCATACTACTGTTTTAAGAATTCACCTTGCGTGGCAGGTGCTCAGGAAGATGCGGAGGCCGTTGAGACCACGGAAGAAGAAAAAGCCGAAGAGACGGTTTCGCCTCCCAATACCAAACCGGTACAATAAAAAAACGATCCCAATTGGGATCGTTTTTACTTAGAAGACTTTGGGGAGGGTGGGGAAGCTTCTTGCGTTTGCTTAAGAACGTCATTAACCTTTTCTAGAATTTCCTCTGTGGTCATATAGGCTTTAATGATGTAAGCTTGCACACCAAGTTCTTTGGTTTTAATAATTTCTTCCTTACTCCAGAGGTTGCTAAGGATAATAACTGGAGTTTTAGAAATATTTTCGTCTTTGTTGGCTCTAACTTCTTTTAAGACTCCGAAACCATCTACTTCTGGAAGCATTAGATCGAGCAAAATAAGGTCTGGCTTTTCTTTTGTTGCCAGTTTTATTCCTTTAGCACCGTCTTCTGCTTCGACGACGTTATATCCAGAAGATTTAAGCTTCTGAACAACTATTTCACGCATGGTGACGTCATCTTCCACCACGAGTATCTTTTTTGATTTCTGGGCCATACGAATTATTCACAATAATTATACCATTAACAGCTTTTTTGTGCAAAAGAGATAGTTTTTGACTTTTTAACTGGTTTTCAGTATTATAATGTAGTACAAATACATTTTCGACACAGACAACGAGTAAAATAAATGAACATTAAGCGGCCATTTGAGTTTGACGCCCACCGGTTGATAGCCCATTTTCACGATCCGGAGACGGGGTTGGACG
>DASPKQ010000074.1:0-4264 GCA_035627995.1 Verrucomicrobiia bacterium
TTACTCGATCTGCTGGCATGCATGTTCTTTATGGGGGTTCAGTGAGTAAAGCCAACGTCCATGAATTTGCGAAATATCCAACCATCGACGGGGCGCTTGTAGGTGCCGCCAGTCTTAACCCCGATAACTTTTTTGCAATCATTAAAGAGTTCCACAGGGAGTCTATTCATAAGTCATGAAAATATACTTAGGAGCCGATCACGGCGGATATAAATTGAAAGAAGAGTTGAAGAAGTGGATCAAAGAATGGCATCACAGCTTTGAAGACATGGGAGCATTTAGATACGATTCAAAAGACGATTATCCTGATTATGCTTGGGAAGTAGGAATGAAAGTTGGTTCTGAACCGAAAGCGAGAGGAATTCTTTTGTGTCGGTCTGGTCAAGGAGTATGTGTTGTTGCCAATAAAGCCAGAGGAGCACGTGCTGTTGTCGCTTGGAATGAACAATCCGCCGAAGCGTCTAGACATGACGATGATGCCAACATTCTTTGCTTGCCCGCGGATTATTTAACAATTGATAATGCAAAAAAAATCGTGCATGCTTTTCTGGTCACAAAATTTTCCGGTGATGAGGAAGATAAACGTCGTTTGGAAAAGATAAGAAAAATAGATCAAAATCTTTAATGTAATGAACAAACTTTACAGCCAACTACCAACATACGAAGAAAGCCAACCGCCCGTCTTGGAAAAACGCCATCTGTACGGATTCGTATTTTTGTTTGTGGTTTTTGGCGGATTAATTTTCATTATTTATAACTGGCAGTATGGCCGTACTAATCCAGCTGTCGGAAGTGGTGAGAACGAAAGCAAATACGATACCGGAGTTTGTATTCAGGTCATAACTCCAGCCAGAAACCCGTTTACAGGAGAAATTAAAGAGTTCCCAACTCCGTGCGATGTTCCTGAAGGATGGGAAAGAATACGCTTGGATGTTAAACAATGACAGAAATAATTCCGGCCATTTTAACAAACGACGTATCTGATTTTCGTCATAAATATTCTGAGCTCTTTGGATTATCCCATTATTTTACTAAACTACACATTGATTTTATTGATGGGGATTTTTTGCCGGGAAAAACTTTTGAGATAAAAGAAATGGTGGGTTTTAAATCACCCTTGACCATGATTGCCCATCTAATGGTCAACAATCCTAAAGATTATTTCGAAGATGCTAAGAAAGCTGGGTTCAAATATGTAACTTTTCATTTTGAAGCCTTTGAACATTTAGAAGACGTAGATGTTACAATTAAAGCAGCTAGAGATTTAGACCTAAACGTTGGCTTGGCAATCAATCCTGAAACTAAATTGTATGAAGCTGGAAAGTTTTTAAGTAAAGTTGATATGGTTCAGTTGATGAGCGTTCATCCTGGGTCGCAAGGACGTCCGTTTGAAATCAGTACTTTTGACAAAATTAAAGAACTCAGGAAGTTAATCCCAAGCGTAATAATCTGTATTGATGGTGGTATTAAAGTAGAATTGGTCCGTGGATGTGTTCTAGCCGGAGCTAATTGGTTGGTTGCTGGTTCAGCCATTTGGCAAACTGATAATCAAAAAATGGCTATCCAAGCTCTTCAAGCCGAAAGTGAAATTCAAAAATAAAATGAAACACACTATCCGAGATTTAGAAAAGAAAGCCAACGAAATCAGACAAGACATTGTCAAAATGCTTGTGCATGCCAAATCAGGCCATAGTGCAGGCCCTTTGGGTATGGCTGATGTGTTTACAGCTTTATATTTTGAGGTGATGAATGTCGACGGCAAAAATCCCACTGACCCCAACCGGGACCGGTTTGTTTTATCATGCGGCCATATCAATCCAGTTTGGTATGCAACCATGGCACATGCCGGCTACTTCCCAACATCAGAATTATCGACGCTAAGAAAACTCGGTACCAGACTTCATGGACATCCCCATAACGAAGCTTTGCCCGGTATCGAAAACTCGTCCGGTCCCTTAGGTCAGGGATTATCTCAGGCTGCAGGTATGGCTTACGTTGGCCTTAAGATGGATAAAAAACCATGGCGAGTTTATTGTGTTATGTCCGATGGCGAACAGCAGGAGGGTCAAACCTGGGAAGCGGTCATGTTTGCCGGAAAAAATAACCTCAGAAATATTACGGCTTTAATGGATAGGAATAATATTCAAATTGATGGTCATACCGAAGAGATAATGCCACTCGAGCCGCTTAAGGCTAAGTACGAGGCCTTTAACTGGACTGTTATTGAAGTTGATGGCCACAACATTCGAGAAATTATTGATGCGTGCAATAGAGCCAAGGCCATTTATGAGAATCCAACTTTGATCGTCTGCCACACCATTCCTGGTAAAGGAGTTGATTTTATGGAATACAGATATGAATGGCACGGAACTCCACCGGACGCCTCTGACATTTCCGGCGCTCCAAAAAAAGGCTCTCAAGCGTCAGAAGCCTTAAAGCAATTAAGGACCCTTGGAGGAAGAATTCAAAGCGAGCATGAATAGAACTGAAATATCTCAAATTGAAGGGATGGAGAAGAATATATTATTGGAGCAATGTCACCAAGAATTGATCAGACTTGATGCTGAGCGAGTACAAGCAGGAGTCGAAAGAAGAAATACCGAAGCAGATGCGTTGTATGACAAGGAAATAGAAGTTCTAACCCGAATGATTGAAATAGATCCTAGTATAGTCGACAAACTAGGAGATCTTTTTCCTAACGCCTCATTAGATATTATCCTTCGTGAATACACTAGAGTTCAAAATAAGAAACTTAATCGTGGCGTAGCCGCATGAAATCCCCAGTAAAACTCGTAGAAAATTTATTTGCATCGGACATTAAACAAGTTCCGATCCGAAACGGATACGGAGAAGGTCTTTTGGTTTTAGGAAAAGAAAATCCTCAAGTTGTAGTACTTTGTTGTGACCTTACTGAATCCACACGCTCTCAAGCATTTGCAGAGACTTATCCTGAACGTTTTGTAGAGGTAGGTGTTGCGGAACAAAATCTAGCGGGCCTGGCCGCTGGCATGGCACATGAAGGTAAAATTCCGTTTATGACTTCCTATGCAACTTTTTCGCCTGGAAGAAATTGGGATCAAATCAGAGTTTCAATTTGCTATTCGGGCAATAATGTAAAAATAATTGGGTCACACGCAGGAATCTCGGTAGGACCTGATGGCGCTACCCACCAAGCCATGGAAGATATTGCGATCACGAGAGTTCTCCCGAGAATGACTGTGTTAGTTCCATGCGATGCAATTGAGGCTCGTAAGGCAACGATTATGGCCGCTAAAATGCAAGGACCTGTATACATTCGACTGGCCCGAGAAAAAACCGCCCAATTTACCACAGAAGAAACACCTTTTGAGATTGGTAAGGCCTCACTTTTCAGGATAGGTAAAGACTGCACAATTGCAGCAGCCGGGCCGCAGGTTTATTATGCTCTTCAGGCTGCGGAAGAATTATCTAAAAAGGGGATAGAATGTGAAGTGATAAATCTGGTATCAGTTAAACCGTTGGACGAAGAAGCACTGATTAAATCCGTAAGAAAAACTAAATGTCTCGTGAGCGCGGAAGAGCACCAAATTATGGGAGGGATTGGTTCTGCGGTGGCTGAAGTTTTAGCCAGGAACTATCCGATTCCTCAGGAATTTGTTGGTATGCCTGATCATTTTGGAGAATCTGGAGAGCCCACTGAACTAACAGTTAAATGGGGTATGGACAAAAATGCTATAATAAACGCCGTAAAGAAAGTCATTAAGAAAAAGTGATAAACTCTCTTTAATTTGATGAAAGTTTATCAGCCCCGCGAAAGCGGGGATCTGAATTTATACTATGAATTTAATTAAAAAATTTGGACCACCACTCCTTATCGTGGTAATCGCAATTGGTGTTGCATTTTTTACTTCAGTTTCCAAAAACAATCAAAGAGTCAGAGACGAATTGGATAAAAGCACCTGGAGAACTTATTCTGATACGCAGGAAAAATTTGAATTTCGATATCCTCCCACACTTGCGGCGAACAAATCTGCCAACAGAGTATTTCTGTATGGGGTTTCCGATGTCCGTGCTATAGGAGCGGAGTTAATTATCGACAAAAATTCGAAAATAAATGAAAGTGAGTACACTTATTTGAATTTTCCACAAACAGGAAAAATCGAGATAGAGGGTAAGCAATTTATTGAATTTAAAGCGCCCAACGGTTTTTGTGAGAATGACCGATGCGGCCGACCGTTCTCAGCCTACACTACAAAAAGAAATAGCGATTATTATACATTTGTTT
>DASPKQ010000075.1:0-8779 GCA_035627995.1 Verrucomicrobiia bacterium
TGAAAAGCAAAGCATATTCCTTGTCGAACTCGATGGCGGCCGAGACAGAACTGTCGTAATTCAGGTGGTAGGCGAGTAGATCCCAACTTTGTTTTCCAGTATTTGGAAAAATATTATAAAGGTCGAGGATTGTTAACAGGAGTTAACAGTATTCGGAGGGGAATGGAAGGGGGTGAATTTAATGCCTGATTATTCTGACGCAGTATCAATGTCTTTGGAAAACCTTTATGCCAGGTTTATCAATTTCCTGCCTAACTTTTTGGTGGCAGTAATTATCCTGGTTGTTGGTTGGTTGGTTGCAGTATCTCTTGCAAAGTTAATCAAGACTGCTTTGCAATCAGCAAAGGTAGATGAGCTCGGTGATAAAATGGGTCTCGATCAAGTTTCTGCCCGAACTGGCATGAAAATGTCGATCTCCGGAACGATCGCTTGGCTTATCAAATGGTTCTTACTCATCGCTTTGTTCTTGGCTGCAGCTGACATCTTGGGCTTGGACCAAATTTCTGACTTCTTAAACGCGGTCCTCCTTTACATCCCGAACGTCGTAGCTGCTGCTGCGATCCTCTTGGTTGGAATGCTCTTAGCTGGATTTTTGTCCCGCTTGGTTCGAAGCAGTGTAGCCGCTGCCGGACTTTCTTCCGCCGAGTTCTTGGGAACCGTGACACAGTGGTCAATAATGGTGTTTGCCATTCTTGCTACTTTGGATCAACTAAAGGTTGCTCAGCCCTTTGTTCAAACATTGTTCACAGGATTTGTCGTTATGCTCGCACTCGCTGGAGGCTTAGCCTTTGGTTTGGGTGGACGAGAGCATGCCGGACGAGTCTTAGACAAGCTTGAGAAGGACATCAAATCGTAATCCTTCTTTATTAAGCTTTGTAGGATAAGTTCTTTTGAAAATTTTCAACAGAAAAAAACAAAAACCCGCTTCATAAGCGGGTTTTTGTTTTGTCGGTTTCTTTTATATTCATCGGTTCCTTGAAAATAAAAAAAGGGCTGGCGAAATGTTTTGACGTTTCGCCAGCCCAAGAGTGCGTTTTTCATTCGACCTGTGCGAGAGGTGCCTGCACTGTCGCTTTGCTGTTTTCGACAACAATCAACTGGTCGGCGCGTGCCATGACTTTGGGATCATGGGTAATGATCACGATGGTCTTGCCAGCAAACACCCTGAACACGTCATCCAGGAGGGTTGTGGCAGTTGCGACATCGAGATCATTCGTGGGCTCATCCAAGATGACGACCTCAGCGTCACGGGCTAAAACCGCGCGGGCAAGAGCGAGTCTTCGTCTCTGCCCACCAGAAAGGTTGGCGCCGCGTTCACTGACAATGGTGTCGTAGCCGTTTGGCATTGACATGATGAAGTCGTGGATCTGGGCGATTCTTGCCGCTTCCTCGATCTGCTCTCTCGCGCTGTCGAGGCGCGAGTAGGAGATGTTGAAAGCGATGGTGCCGTGGAAGAGGGAACCTTCCTGCGAGAGCACCGTGAAGTTCCGCCTGTAGGAGCGTTGCTTGTAGAACCTGATGTCCACTCCGTCTGTCAGAACTGAGCCCGAAGTGGGATCTGCCAGTCTTGTCAGGAGGTTGATGATTGTTGTCTTGCCGCCGCCGGATCGACCAGTAATCACCGTAACCTTGCCTTTGGGAATGGTCAGATTCACACCAGCGAGGACCGTCGGTAAATTCGCAGCGTAGCGAAATGTGACGTCCTTCAGTTCCAAGCCGTTGTGGAAGGTTGAATACGCCATCACAGCTCCGCGATCGGTAACCGAGGGTTGTCTTGCGAGCAGGTCGCGGAGATCATTCAGTTTCGGCACGAGCCTTTGTGCATTGGCGTAGCGGAACATCAGTGCCATGAAGTAGCCGAAGAGCATGGCATAGTAGGTCACGAACTGAACGCCCTGACCAACCGTGAGCCTGCCATTGCGTACGGCGGGCAGCACAATCAGGAACATGGCTGCGGCAAACCCTGCCCATTGCCAGAGGTTCTGTGTTGTGGTCAGCCAGCGCCAGTACTTGGCTACCTTCCGAAGAGGAGCGAGTTGCCCCTCTGCTTCGACCTGCCTTCGGCGTGCTTCGAATGCTTCATTGCCAAAGATCTTGGTCTCGCGGATGTTGTGCATGACATCGAGCGAGCGGGCGTTTACTTCCGTCACGTTGCGCCACGCCAGCTTTTCTTCCTTACTGATCCACGCACCGAAAATGATGTTCGTGTACATGCCCACGCCCAGGGTGACCGCGCAGATGGCGAACAGCTTGGGGTCGATGGCGAATACCACGAACATGATCATGGTGATGGAGAGTATCGCCCGCATGAAGTCCTGGAAAAAAGCGTTGTACAGGAAATCTTGCGAGTTGATGACGGCGTCGTCGGCACGTTTGAGGACTTCGCCTTTTCTGCTGGTAACATGGAAGTCCATGCTTTGAGCAAGAATTTGAGCAAAAGCCTCGGTGCCGAATGTCACGGAGCTGTGGTAAGTTGCGTTTCGCGCAAACCAAGTGCTGGTGTTGTACGCGCTGTACCACAGAATTGAGAACACGATCATGAGGCCAACAAGCCACTGGACCGTGGACCAGGTGTCCATGACCGGAAGGTAGGGAACTGGGACAGAAAGTGACTTGTCCCAACCTACCTTTGCTCCATGATTGAGCGTATCGATCAGATGCCGCAAGACATGCGGATTGATCGTGTAGAGGAGAGCCTCGACGATCGAGAAAGATACGGCCAACATAACCGCACCTTTGGATCTCCTCCAGAGCCGCGTAAACGGAATCGAAAGAACCGCCAGGTCTCTGAACGATCGGGTCTCCTCAAGGAGGACCCTGAAAAAACGCGATTTCATTTTCTCCTCCTGAAAAAAGCCGACCCTTACGATAAGCCGGCGGTGAAATGTGCTTCATAGTAAGCTATCATAGCTTACGTTTTTTTTCAAGAGATTTAAAACTTGAACTTGACCTGTCTTACCAACATGTCTTATGCTTTTAGGACGCGATTTAACGCGCAACTTTCAAATGATGAATCGGAGGATTCAATGGGCATCATTAGAGTTGTGCGTGATCCGCACAACTTAAGTTACAGCCGGCTCAGCAGTTTCTTCGCTTGTGCCGCTAGGTCCGGTTACGAAGGGTTCTACGACGGCTTCAAGCGCACCGCATCCCCGTACTGGTTGATTGGTGGCGGTGCGGTGCACTACATTGTTGGCAAGACCTTGGAGCTCAGCGTTCTTAAGGGTCGGACGTTGGACAAGGACGGAGTGGAAAAGATTCTACGCCATGCCAAGGGGCACTTGTTTCAGGTGCTCTCGGGCAAACTGCCGCCAAGAGGACATGAGGATCGTCCGTCCAGGCTCCAGACTGTTATGTGGATGGGCGAGGACGAACGGCTCGCCATGGAGGAAGATAAGTATCAGAAGATCGTCGATGAAAGGATGTGGAAGTACATCAACCACGCCCTTTCGGGGATCAAGGCGGTGGCGCTTCGTTGTAGTATAAAGTCACCGTTCCCTAAAACACTTATCGACATCAAGCTTGGTGAGGCAGTCAGCATCACCTCACCACGCAATCCTCTGATCAAGATCCCAATCTGGGGTGAAATCGACCTCCTTGAGTGGCATCCGAGCGGGTTCTGGATCGTCACGGACTGGAAAACTGGCAGCTTCAACAACTTTCTGGCTGACGATCTTGAGGGTAGCGAACAAATGCTCATCTACAACATGGGCACGCGAGCGCTGTACGGTGTTGATCCGGGCATCTCCTACTTTGTTTCGCTCAATGTGTTCGCGAACGACATCGCCAAGCACGGCGCTGCTGTTCTCGAGCAAGAGCGCTATCGAGTGCAAGCGAAGATTCGTTTCGAAGAACAGTTCCCCGAGCTTGTCCGCGAAATGGATGACGTCTGGGCTGTGCTGAACTACCTTGCGTATCCGCCGCTGACGTTCGAAGACAAACGAGAAAGAGAGGAGTGGCAACCGTCGTCGGCGAAGGGGCAACGATACTCGTTGAAACTTCACGTCGAACAAAATCGTTTGCTTCCGAACATCGGACGTCAATGCGGAATGTGTCCGGCTCGAAAGCAGTGCCAAGAAGACAACTCCGAGGACTGGAAGATCTACAACACGCGGCAACATCTTGGCAACGTCGTCGAACCTATCACCACTTTGCCTGAAGACTGGATCGAGCCGAACTACTTTCCGCTCGATGAAGAAAAGTCGGAGGTTCGACTAGCGGAGGTTATCGCTTTTCGAGGACAGCAACTTCGATTGGTCGGACGCAGTAGCGTGCTCAAGCGCCACACGCTCAAGGCGAGAGAATGGGACGCTCGGGGATTCTTCACCATAAAAAAAATGGTGGCCACACTCCGCATGATGAAGAGTCTCATCCCGCTGTATAAGGGTGAGGCCTGTCCGTGCAAGAAGACCGAACGGTTGCCTTTGTTCTTCATGCCGTACGCTTATGACTTCTATCGCGAGAACGAAGAACATAAGCGTCGTCAGGAAGAGCAAGGCAAGACTCGATCCGGAGAGGGGAGCAACAAAGTTCGAAACCTCTTCGACAGCGAGACCGTCCGCAACATCTTGAAATTTTGCCCCATTGAAAATTGTCCGTTCGCGAATCAGTGCGCGGACGAAGGAACCTCACAAGCGAGTTAGTGGCTTGTGGGGTTCAATTTTTTTGCAAACAAAAAACCCTACCACGCGAGCGGGTAGGGAGTTAAGCCTCGAAATTATTGTTCGTATGTTAGAAGCGCGTCTTTGCTTCCAAAAAATTGAACGATTACTGTTCTGTTATTTTGATTAACTACTGCCAAGCCGAGCTCTGAATAATATGGTGATAAAATATTTTCTCGATGTTTAGGAGAATTCATCCATGAATTTTCCAATTCGGAAGCATCAGTAAAGTTTAAAGCCAGATTTTCCCCGGCATAAACATAGTTGTATCCAAGTACCTTAAAAAAATGCCAAGGCTTTAAGCCGTTTGGACTCACGTGATCGAAGTAATTATTTTTTAGCATATCTTGAGCTTTAGCCAATGCCGCTAGATTCAAAGTTGAATTCATGGTCAAAGTAGGCAAACCATGAGCAGCTCGGTCTTGATTGACCAAGTTCAACAATTGATCAGCGGAGATAGTGCTCGGGGAGTAGGAGACTGTCCCGGCAAAGCTGATCAAAATCAGCAAAAGCCCAAACCGTAGTTTGGAGAACATTTGTTTTTATTTCTCGCCCGCTAACGCAAGCGTAGCGTTGCGAGCAGGTCGTTTAGCGACTTAACCCTTTTGTCGCCTCTCGTTTTGTTTCTATCCCTCCAAAAATCCCTCCACCCAACCTGGTGGCTGAGCAAGCGAATAAATCACAAACCTTACAGCTGGCTTGCTGGAAGCTTTGTTCATATGAAGACTTATTTGCTTTTGAATTTGTTTTTGTTTCAGAGTAGTTATTACTCTACACTCATTATAGCAAATTTTGAGCATTTTAGCAAGTTGTGATCGGATAATTTACAGAGAATTAATTAATTGGCATAATAAGCGCATGCTTAATGGTGAATATAAGATAGAGGAAACAAAAAGAAGCGGCTATAAAATAGCCGGGTTAATATTATTGCTCTTAGCAGTCGTGGCTGTTGTGGCTTTGATATATTTTTTTACAAAGATCAATCGTGGGGCATCAGAAGAAAGTTTTCCGATAGCGTTTACCGTTCCAAAGGGTGCGAGTTCTTCTCTGATTGCCAAACAGCTATCTGACGAGAAGGTAATTCGCAATCCTAATATTTTTTTGATCTATACTGTTGCGACCAATGCCTCGGGAAAAATCCAGGCAGGTGATTATATGCTCGATCGAAAGATGAGTATTGTTGAGATCGTTGATGTTCTCACAGCGGGGAAAATTACCAATAGTAATAAAAAAGTCACAATCGTGGAAGGTCTGAGCAATAAACAAATTGCCAGCTCAATTGAGAAGAGGGGTATAGATACTGCACAGAATTTTCTGGTACAGACTCAAAAAACATTCGAATTCAAATTTAATTCATCGGCACAAACAAATAATTACGAAGGATATCTTTTTCCGGACACCTATGAAATTTCTAAAGATGGTGGATCCGAAGAATTAATTAGGGAAGCATTGAAGAATTTTGAATCAAAAATAACTGACAAAATGCTTTCAGATATTCAGGCGAGAAACTTAACACTAAAAGATGTAATTACAATGGCTTCCCTCATTGAGCGTGAAGTCGGCAGAAGCTCAAACGTTGAGCTTACAAAAGATGTGATAGATCTAATGCAAAGAGAAAGAGAATTAGTGTCATCCGTTTTTTACAACAGATTGGAAATTGGAATGGCATTACAATCCGATGCAACGGTTAACTATGTTAGTGGACGAAGCGACAGGAGAGCTCGGGCTGAAGATTTAACTTTGGACTCACCATATAACACTTATAAATATCGAGGACTACCGCCAGGACCGATTAGCAATCCCGGATTGGATTCAATCCTGGCCGCGATCTATCCGGCCCAATCTGATTTCTTATACTTCTTAAATTCACCAGCTGGTGTGGCATACTTTGCAAGGACAATTGAAGAGCATAATTCTAATAGAGTAAAATATTTGGAATAATTGCTTATAAAGATCTTTGCCGCCGTCTTTGACGGCGGTCTTTATTTTGTTCTATTATGCTAGCAAGTACATCCGAGTCTCAAGGGAGGAGATCATGAGTGTGTTTAACCACGGCTACGTGACGTCCGTGACCTCCTCTGTTACTCGATACATCGAGAAGAGGAGGGCTCGGGTCGACAGAAGACGATCCGAACAGAAAGCTGATCTGCGGTTGCTGTCCGCGCTTGGACTGGCGCTGGTGATCATTGCTTTCTTGCTTGGCGATTCATTTGCCCTTCGACGAAGCAACGACGAGTTGCAACTGCGGTCTCAGAAACAGTCAGAACAGTTCACACAGTTAACGAGTGAGGTCAAAAGTCTCCGCTCGCGCCAAGAAGCTAGCGCTGTGGCGACAACTGGACGAGCTGAACTTTCTGTCGACGATCGCAACTCGATTCTCGATTCCATCAGAAGCGAGCTCCGCCATGACCACGGTCTCGTACCGAGTTCAGTGTTACGGACGTGGCGGGAAAGCTTTCTTGTTATCAATACAGAAGATAACAGAAAGGGCACTGCCTATGGCACTGCTTGCCACCTCGGAAACGGTTTCTTCATAACCGTCAAGCACGGCGTTCGGGTACTCGGTGAAGAGACCAAAGAAGGGGAGATACCGCGCCAAATCACCAAGATTTTTGTGGACTATAGGGGCAAGAAGCTGCCAGCGCGCATTATTGCTGAAGGCGACGCCCCCGTAGAAGTCCACAGAGGCGATTGGGCCATCATCAAGGTCAGAGAAAGCATAAACTTACCCTCTTTGCCTGTGAATTTGGATAACCAGAGCCTGAAGTTCGCCGATTCGCTTTTCAGATTCGGCAACGACTACGGCAAAGGAATATTGCTTTCACAAGGCAACGTCGGTCAGATTATGGCCAATGACTTGCTCTCAGCGTTGATTGATGGTCATCCCGGCGTTTCCGGCGGCGGTATTCTGAACACTGCAGGTGAGCTCGTCGGCATACCAGTCGGACGCATGCAGGCTGACTTCCGATTCTCTTTCGTCCTTCCGCTTCGAGCGGAGATGTTCGAGAAGGTTCCGGGAGTTCTCCGAGAATAAACACAACTCGCTTGAAAGGGGCTTATGGACACCACATCCGTAAGCCTCTTTTTTAGTATTGACACGCGACCAAAAAAAGTATATACTGCGTGAGAACTAAATATTTCCAAAGACCTTCGGCGGTAGTAACCATAATCTTCTTTAAGAAGTAAGCCTTAGCAGGAAAAATATTCTTGATACAAGAATCTTTGCCGTTGTCTTTGGAAGCAACGGTTTTTAATTTATTAATTTTTGAAAAAATATGGCAACTAGTAAGAAGAAGAAGGAAGAAGCTCTTTCTAAAATAACTTCTGAACTTGAGAAGGCCCGAGGCGTTGTGTTCACGGAATACCGCGGCATGAGCGTTAAAGATCTCAGCAAAGTTCGAAAAGAATTGAAGAAAGAAAAAGTTAAGTATCAAGTGATTAAAGTTACGCTTCTTAAGAAAGCACTCGAGAAGCTCGGAATCAAAACTGATTCACTTAAGTACAATGGACCGATAGCAGTTGCAACTTCTCAAGATGAAGAAACAGCTCCAGCAAGAATTCTGAAGTTATTGAAGAAAGAAAATCCAAAACTTGTTGTCGACGGGGGAGTGTTCAACCAAGAGTTGATTGCAGCAGATGTTGTTGATCGATTAGCATCGCTTCCAACAAAACAACAGTTGCTCGGTCAATTGGCGTCTGTGATTGCTGGACCGGCTCGCGGTTTGGTAACAGTTCTTTCTGGCAACACTCGTAACTTGTTAAATGTTCTTAACGCATTAGCTGATAAGAAAAAATAATTTATTATTTGTCATTCTGAGCGTAGCGAATCACTGAAAGTGTGACTCACTGCGTTCAGAATGACACTTAAAGGTCGACTCCGCTTATTAGCGGGAGAAAGGAATAGTATGGCAAATTTTGATAATATCGTTTCTGAGATTGAAAAGTTAACCGCTTTGGAACTTTCCGAATTGGTTAAAACTCTTGAAGAGAAGTTTGGTGTTTCAGCTGCCGCTCCTATGATGATGGCTGCTGGTCCAGCTGCAGGCGCAGGTGCTGCTGCAGAAGAAAAAACTGAATTTACTGTTGAACTCTCCGACGCCGGTGCTAACAAGATCAAC
>DASPKQ010000076.1:0-6018 GCA_035627995.1 Verrucomicrobiia bacterium
GTTATTCCGATAATTTTTGCCATTTCGATCATGCTATTCCCAGGATTGATCGCTAACTTCTTTTCTCAGGCAAAAACTCCTGCCGTTGCACAAGCAGCTCAGGCAATCAATACCTTCTTCCAAAATCAGACTTATTACGGAATTCTGTACTTCCTTTTGGTAATTGCGTTTACTTACTTCTACACTGCAATTGTTTTCAATCCTGATGAGATTTCCGAAAACATCCAGAAGCAGGGTGGATTTATTCCGGGACTTCGACCTGGCCGACAAACTTCTGACTTCTTATATAAAGTGTTGAACCGAATTACTTTAGCTGGCGCTGTCTTTTTAGGATTGATAGCGGTCCTTCCGTACATTGTTCAAGGTTTTACCAATACCCAAGCTTTAACTATTGGTGGAACCAGTATCTTAATCGTTGTCTCGGTAGTTATTGAAGTAATCAAGCAGGTTCAGTCACAAATGGTCATGCGAGATTACGAGAACTTCTAAGACTATTTTATTCAAACCGCCCCGCAAAGGCGGTTTTTATTTGACAAGCCCAATCATTAGCGATAGCCTAAAGGTACTTTTCCAATGGAGGAAATCAGGGAGGCGAATATGCAGACGATTCCAAGACCTATCGTCGGTCGATCCGCAGCAACACGGCAGGTTTTGGGAGACATTGCGTTCGCTTCCAAGACCGACTCCCGCGTACTCATCACGGGTGAAACCGGAACCGGCAAGGAGCTGGTTGCGCGTCACATCCACCACGGCGGCCGGACCAAGAGTGGGGCACTCGTGCCCATCAATTGTCCAGCCATAACCGACACGGTCATGCAGTCAGAACTGTTCGGGCATCGAAAGGGTAGCTTTACCAGCGCCCACGAGACACGTAACGGCTACCTGCGCTCCGCAGTCGGCGGCACGGCACTGTTCGATGAGATCGGGGATTCGTCGCCGCTGTTTCAGAAAACAGTGCTCCGTTTTCTCGAAAGCGGTGAGATCCAGACGGTCGGAGAAGACCGACCGATGGAAGTCGACGTGAGGGTTCTGGCCTCTACCAACCGAGATCTTCGCAGTCTTGTCGAAGCTCAAACCTTCCGACAGGATCTGTACTATCGCCTGAGTGTGGTCCCGATCCACATCCCACCTTTGCGCGACCGTCGTGAAGACATCGAGCCGCTCCTCGAGCACTACGTCGAACACTTCAATCGAAAATTCGGATTGTCGGTGTCGATCGATCCTGCCGCGAGCCGTATGCTCGTGGAGTACGATTGGCCAGGGAACGTTCGCGAACTGTCCAATCTCACGGAACACCTGGTCGCCCGGGTCAACGGGAGATCATTGATCACTCCTGATGACTTGATGCCGCAACTGCAAGGCGGTTCATTCTCCACACCTGTTCGTGAGAGCCAGCTCGCCGCCACCGACCTGAACCTGATTCAACGAGCGAACCAGCAAGTGGCCGAAGAGCTCTACGATCGAATGAAGCAGGGGGACAACTTCTGGCACGTAGTTTACGAGCCATTCATGGCCCGTAACATTTCCCGACCCATAGTTCGGGAGGTGGTCCGCATGGGCTTGGAAGAAGCCAAGGGGAACTACAAGGTCGTTGCCTTGATCTTCAGACTCGATCCTCCGGACTACAAACGGATGCTGAACTTTCTACGCAAGTACGATTGTCAGCTGCCGTTTGCACAGTTCCGTCGCTGAGGCACTCATGCCCAGTCCTTAACGCCCGCCGTGACTCATTCCCACATGAGTCCCGGCGGCTTTCTTTTGCCATATTAGTCCGTTTCTGCTAGTATGGCACCACAAGCAGGAGGACCGAAATTTCATGGCGAAGAAGGTAGATCCCGATAAGTCGTGGGACGTCGACGTGCTTTACAAGGAAATGACGGAAGAAGGTCGGTCGTTCTGGACAGTGGTCTACCCGCTTTTCATGGAACGACACGTGACCAAGGCGGATGTACGCAAGCTCGTCCGCCGCGGGCTGTCTCAGTGCATCGGCAACTACAAAGTGCTTACGCGGCACTTTGCGATGCCGGCCAAGGAGTACAAGCGCTTCCTCAACTTCCTTCGGAAGCACGACTGTCAGCTCGACTTCAAGGAGTTCCGTCGTGCCCCCGTGCTGGTTCATTCGGCACCCGCCGATACAGTACCAGCCACCAGGAGCAGATCGAGGTCTGCTCCCGAGATGGCCGCCGCTCACGCTTGAGCGAAAACCAACTCTCCATGTGACCGTGGTCAGCTTCTCAGCTGATCACGGTTTCTTCTTTTTTAAAGCATAAGCTATAATTGTTATATGGTTATAGAGAATGTGATTATTATTTTAGGACCGCCAGGTTCAGGCAAAGGGACGCAAGGAAAATTGCTCGTCCCTGTTTTAAACTACAGCTATGTTAGTATGGGTCAGGTACTGAGAAAGTATGCATCGGAGGGCACTGAGCTAGGCCTCAGAATTAAAGAGGTCATAGATGGTGGACGAATTATTCCTGACGAATGGATTAGAGTTATTTTTCACGAAGTGATGATGAGCTTGCCTGAAACTCAAGGTGTCATCTTAGATGGATTTCCTAGAGACTTAATGCAGGCTCCATTGCTTGAAGAAGGGGTTAAAGACTTTGGAATTCAAAATATTAAAGTCTTATTTATCGAAGTGCCAGAGGAAAAGTTGATTACCAGGCTTACTGCCAGGCAAAGTACTGGCGAAAAGCGTGCCGATGATGATCCAAAAATTTTTCGCACACGATTTGAAGAATATCGAACTAAGACCTATCCGCTTAAAGAATATTTTAAGAAAAGAAATGAGTTAATTGAAATAAACGGTGACCAAAGTGTTGAAGATGTGCATAAAGAAATTCTAAGTAAATTGAAAATTGCATGAAGCGGCTGGGATTCGATCTTATTCTTTTAGGTGCGCCGGCCAGCGGAAAAAATACTCAGGCGGTTTTTTTGATGAAGAAGTATAAACTTAAACCGGTAGAGTCTGGCAAGTATTGGAGAAAATTACTTAAAGATAAAACGAGAATCGGCGCTTGGGTAAGGAGAACCACGGGAATAGGTAGACCGGCGCCTATACCGCTGATGAAGAAATTTTTGTTGGATCAAGTAAAAAATTTACCGAAAGACAGAGACTTAATTTTTATTGGAAATCCACGACTAAAGCCCGAAGCCCAATTACTAAATAAGTTGCTTCAAAAACAAAAACACGAATACTTAGTCCTATACATTAATATCCCAGTGAAAGACGTATATACCAGATCTCTTTATCGAATCAGGGTGCAAGGCGAAGATAGGCCAGAATACATTAAGAACCGCCTCGATTATCATAAGAAACAAGTGTCAAAAACGGTTAAATATTTTAAAATGCATAAAAAGCTAGTATTTATTAATGGAAAGCAAAATATAAGTAAAGTATCAAAAGATATCCAACAGGCAATAAATGATTACCAAAAATCCCTCGGAAATTAAAGCCTTAAAGGCGGGTGGAAAAATTCTTGCAAGTACCTTAAAAAAGGTTAGCCAGTTGGTTAAACCGGGTATAAGTGCTTTTGAATTGAACGAATTTGCAGAAAAAGAAATTAAATCATCTAAGGCTATCGGTTCTTTTAAGAATTATAAAACCCGAGGTACCGAAAAACCATTTCCATCCGCACTATGCGTTTCAATAAACGATGAAGTGGTTCATGGAATTCCAAAAAAAACTAAGATTATCAAAGAAGGTGATATTGTTGGTCTCGATTTAGGAATCTTGTACCAAGGTTTCTATACAGATGGGGCAATTTCAGTTCCTGTCGGCAACGTTCCAGCCAAGCATTTAAAATTGTTAAAGATTACTGAAACCGCTTTGTACCAGGCGTTAGATGAGGTTAAAGCCGGGGCTAGAATTGGAGATATTAGTTTTGCCATTCAAAGTATTGCAGAAGGTTCAGGTTACCAAGTGGTAAAAGAATTGGTGGGTCATGGTGTTGGGCGTGCTGTTCATGAAGACCCCGATATACCTTGTTATGGACGTCCCGGCACGGGAGCCAAGCTTGTTGAGGGAATGGTTTTGGCAATTGAACCAATGGTAAATGAAGGTCACTGGAGAATCAAGATTGCATCGGATGGCTGGACTGTAAAAACTTTAGATAAAAGCATTTCTTGCCACTTTGAACATACTATTCTGGTGACAAAAAGCGGTTGTGAAATAATTACACAGGAGTAATTTGGTAAATTCGAAATAAATGTGTTATAATAAAACGTAATCTCTTACTATTTTGTTGAGAGATCTTTCTGAAAATTCCGAGAAATAAAGGTTAATTAAGAATAAAAACTATTATGAATACCTTACAAAAACCCACAGAAAGTGGATTGACTTCGGATATACCCAGGCAAGAACGTATAACCTCTTTTATTCCAGGTTTAGTAATTTTAAGTCTGATTTTTGGCATGGTCGGCTCAGTAATTGGCGCAAGATACCTTGCTCCGCTCTATAAGAACGGCAATTTAACTGCAGTGGACCAGGGAATTAAAACCGTTCAAGTAGATGAAGAATCGGCTGTGGTTGATGTTGTAAAAAGATCTTCGCCAGCCGTAGTCTCAATTATTATTTCAAAAGATCTCAATAAAATTCCCGGTTACTCTTCCTCGCCGTTTGATTTTGGTCCTTTTAGTTTTGATCCTTTCTTTCAACAGCGGAACCCTAATAGCAGCGAACCGAACATCCAACAAGTGGGTGGCGGAAGTGGGTTTATTATTACGAGTGACGGACTGATTGCAACAAACAAGCATGTTGTTGATGATGAGACTGCTACATATACTGTTTTAACAAATGACGGTAAATCATATGACGCCCAAGTTTTATCCAGAGATCCAGTAAACGATATAGCTCTGGTTAAAATCCAGGCTTCGGGGCTAGCTTCCATTCCGCTAGGAGATTCAACCAAGCTTGAAATTGGGCAAAAAGTAATTGCTATCGGAAATTCTCTCGGACAATACCAAAATACCGTAACTACAGGTGTTGTTTCTGGAATCGGACGAACCATAACCGCTTCGGGTGCGACTGGTTCCGAACAGCTTGAAGGTGTAATTCAAACGGATGCAGCCATAAATCCTGGAAATTCCGGCGGACCTTTATTGGACATTGGAGGATCAGTCATCGGAATCAATACTGCTATCGACGCGCAAGGCCAATTGGTGGGATTTGCAATTCCGGTTAATGATTTAAAGAAAGACATTGAAAGCTTTGAAAAATTCGGTCGAATTATTAAACCGTTTCTCGGAGTCCGTTATGTTGTTGTCACACCTGCGATTAAGGAAGAAAATAGTCTAAGCGTTGATTATGGAGCCTTGATTGTAAGCGGTGGAAGGCCGAATCTTCCGGCAATTGTTGCAGGATCTGCAGCTGACAAGGCGGGACTTCGCGAGGGTGACATTATTCTTGAAATAAACGGAACCAGAATTGACCAGGATCACAGCCTGGCCGGTTTGCTTAAGAATTACAACCCTGGGGATATCGTAAGAATGAAAGTGTTAAGCAGGGATGAACAGAAGGATATCTCCGTAACCTTGGGCGAGAGTAAGTAATGAGGTTTTTGGCGCTAGATTGGGGAACTGTAAGGGTTGGGGTTGCGGTTTCCGATCCTGATGGCAAAATTGCATTTCCTTTTGAGCGCAGTTTAAAGAGTTCCGAAGCCATTAATGAAATCAAAAAGATATGCGGTGAACTGGAGATTGATAAAATTTTGCTCGGTATACCAAAAACATTATCAGGTGGAAGCAGTGCCTCAACTGACAAAGCGCAAAGTTTTAAGAAAAAAATCGAGTTAGAAGTTGGAATACCGGTTGATATGCTCGATGAACGTTTCTCCTCCATTCATGCATCAAAGCTCCTTAAACAACAGGGAATAGACACAAAGAATCAAAAACAAATCCTTGACAACGTCGCGGCACAAGTGATGTTGCAGGAATTCCTTAACAAAAAATAATTAACTCAAAAACAATTAAAGCTCGGAAAGCATTAAGCTGGATGAGCGCAAACAAAAATATGAAACA
>DASPKQ010000077.1:0-6661 GCA_035627995.1 Verrucomicrobiia bacterium
TTGGAGGAGCGCTAATTTTTTCAAACTCAGGGATCATGGTGTTGTCCGGGTTAAAAACCAATATTTGAAAACTATCGTTGGAACGCAATAGTCTTTTATAGGCTTCGATGGCATCGGCCGTTTTGGAGCCGCTTACATAAAACAAAATAACCGGCATGGTTGTTAGCAGGCCAAATTTATGGTTGAGGTCCTCACTATTTGTTGGGCTAAAAAATTCCGACGGTAAGATATTCTTGATCATAATTTGCTTATCTTGCTTTACACCAAGCTGCTTAAGACTGTTTCTATGTAATTCTGAAGTACAAATATATAAATCAACTTCATCTTTGATGTCTTCCTGCGTAAAATAAAAACCGCATGATAAAACGGCAACCTTTCCTAAGTACAAACCAGACTCTTTAAGATGACTAATCAAATAAGTCCCTTGAGAATCTAAAGATAAAACAATCGGCGGCTGAAATTCGCGAAGTTCGGTTAATAACTTTGGCAAGAGACTCTGTACCAATTTCGATTTAATTTTATTTTCGATTAAATTTGTCAGCAAACCTGAATCGGCGCTGGAAAATGTTTCCCATAATTTTTCTTTTAATCCAAAAGTGCTGGCATGGTGCAAGTCTAATTTCTTAACTTCGAATTCCCAATGAGCACTTAACGGTTCAAAGATCGTATTCAACATTTCTTCCGAGGAAGAATCGGATTTATACAAGACTAAGATTTTAGTTCTCATTTTGGTTTTGATTGTTCAGGCCGTTATTTTTTATGATTTCGGAAAAGGCAATGGCGCTTTTTCTAATTTTTCGAGTGTAATCATTATAATTGACCTCGATTAAACCAAAACGAGGCCAAAATCCTTTATTCCATTCCATATTATCTGTAAGCGCCCAGTAAAAATAGCCCCGCACGTCGACACCTTCTTCGATTGCTTTGTGGATCCAAGCCAGATGTTTCTCAATGTAGCCAAATCTTAACTTATCGTCCTGATCAGCAATACCGTTTTCGGTAATCATAATCGGCTTTTTATATTTTACGATCTTTTTTATAAATTCATAAATACCGGGGGCATAAATTGTCCATCCCATATCGCTTTTAACACCGGCTTGAGATACCTCTTCCACTTTTGGCAGAAGTGATGGAGTGAATCTAACATCAATTACTGCCTTAGAGTAATATTGAACGCCTATAAAATCGTACAGAGTTTCGTTCATTATTTTGAAATTGCCAAAATAATCTGCGAGTTTCACTGCCAGTTTGTTAATCCATCTATTGTTATAGGGGTCGACTAAAACCGCCGCATGCGAAAGCCCGACCAATGGATTAGAAACGATGCTATGAATGAGCTTGTAAGCTTCGTTCTGAGCTTTAACGTAATTCTTATAGACCTTATATCCTAAGTAGATACTTTTTTTACCCGGTGGATATACTCCTCCAATGTATCCTCCAGTCGTTGACATGATAGGCTCATTGATTGGAATCCAGATTCTCACGTCATTCTTAAAAAGAGAGACGATTTTTTTTGAATATCTAATAAAATCCAAAACTGTTTTGGGATTGAGCCAGTCACCTTGATCTCTTACCCAAAGCGGGTTTGTTCTGTGGTGCAAAACAATCACCGGATCGATTTCGTTTTTTTTAAGCTCGCGGACAAAATCCACGTAATGATCAATTGCCTCTTGATTGTACTGATTTTCATGCGGTTCAATTCTTGACCACTCAATAGAAAATTTTAACGCACGGAGCCCAAGCTGTTTTGCCAGTTTGACGTCTTCTTTATATCTAGTGTAGTGGTCAGCGGCTCTGCCGGAAATATAATTTGAGGGACTTACCGCTTGCGAGCGGATGCTCTCCCAGTCCGGCACTTTTTCTCCAAAAGCCTTTTCGGCCTCTGAGGCCAGGCGGGCTGCGTTTTGCGTTTCCCATTCGGACCAATCATTGATATTAAACCCTTCTGCCTGATGCGCCGCAGTTCCCGCTCCCCATAGGAAATCTGAAGGAAATTGTAGCCCGTTATCATCCATATAATTGATTGTGTTATACTCTGTTTATGAGTTCGGTTATCGAAGTAAATAATCTTCGCAAAACATTTGCCTCTGGACACGAAGCGTTAAGGGGCATTTCTTTTAGCGTCACCAAAGGCGAAATTTTTGGATTGCTTGGTCCCAACGGTGCAGGCAAAACAACTACGCTGGAAATTCTGGAGGGACTCAAACAACCTAATTCTGGAGAGGTTAAAATTTTTGGTCTCGATGCTATCAGACAATCAGCCCAAGTCAAGCAGAAGATCGGCGTCCAACTGCAAAGCTCAGAGTACTTTCCATCGGTAACTCTTTCTGAACTGATTACTCTCTTTGCTTCATTCTATCATAAACAAGTTGATACGAAGCATATTTTGTCCCTAGTTAACTTGCAGGACAAAGCTGAAGCCGAAGTTAAGAATTTATCCGGTGGTCAAAAGCACCGGTTCGCCGTTGCCTCGGCCTTGGTTAACAACCCTCAAATATTGTTCTTAGACGAACCAACAACCGGTTTGGATCCAAGAGTAAGAAGGGAGATGTGGCAATTAATCCGCAAGCTAAATGACGAAGGCGTGACCATCTTCATTACCACTCATTATATGGAAGAGGCGGAATACCTGTGTGATCGTGTCGCCATAATTGATCGGGGTCAAATTTTAACTATCGACCAACCGCGAGCTTTGATTAATAATCTCGCTCACACCAGCCAGGTTTCCTTCTTCGCACAAGAATCTATCGATTACGATTGGCTTACGGATGTTGTCGGTGTCGAAAAGATTTACCATCACGACCCTAAAGTTATAGTGGAAATAAAAACCGTTGACGCCGTTCCAAAGATATTACAGGCACTCACCAGTAAGAATGTGCACTTCACAGGATTCACTTTGAAAACCGCAACGCTCGAGGACGTATATCTTGACCTAACCGGAAAAGAATTAGAAACTGAACACGTAATCTAATGCCTTTTAAAGAATTTTTCAAAATCCATCTTAAAATGATTTACCGCAACCGCGCCGGGATCTTTTGGACTGTGATCATTCCTGTCGCAATTTATGTTGCCGTATCCTCACTACCCTTAGGCCAAGTAATAAACGCCGACATTGATTATCCAAAATATCTTTTACCAGGAATCATTGCCATGGTCGTAATGCAGGGAGGGATCTACACGCTAGCTTATGCCATCATTGAATTAAAAAGCCGCGGTGTTCTAAAACGGCTTGCAGTTACCCCCCTTACAAAAACCCAATTCATTTTAAGTTTAATGGCGGCCAGGCTAACAGTGGTGCTCATTCAAGTTTTTGTGCTCACGGTAATTGGTGTTTTGATTTTTAACACCCAATTCACGTGGCGTGGAATAACAATTGCTACTTTTGTTCTCTTAGGCGGAGCAATATTTCTTTTGATGGGCCTTGTGATTTCAACTTTTGCCAATACCTATGAATCCGCAGCTCCTATAACCGCTGGCATTGGATTGCCTTTGGCTTTTTTGGGGAACATTTTTTATCCTGCCGAGCAATTACCACCCGCCCTGCATTCAATTGCAAACTTTCTTCCTATCACTTATTTGGCGGATGGGCTTAGACAATCATACATCTACGGCGCCGGAATCTCCGATCTGACCTGGCAACTTTTTGTTCTGAGCATATGGTTTATAGCCTTCTTTATTCTCGCCACCTGGCGCTTCAAACTTGAAGATTAAAAAATCCTGACTTCGGTCAGGATTTTTTAAACCACGATTATCATGGCAATTTCTTCAAAAACTCCCCTATTCGCGATGGATCTGTATTGGCTATGCTGCTGATGAGTTCTGAGTTATTCTCCAGTACTTTTCTAAACGATCCGCTTGATAGTTCCGAAACAACCTCTTTGGTAATTTCATCCCGTCTGTCAGAACCGGGATTTGTCACCGGCATCACGAGCCGGTTTTTTGTTAAGTACTCGACATTCATATCTTCGCCACCAGGCATCCAATGCGTGATGATAATTGGCAGCCTTCTATAAATAGATTCGGTCGTTGAAAGGCCGCCGGGTTTGCCAACAAAAATATCTGAAATGGCATAAAGTTCATCCATGGGAGAATAAAATCCAAACAGCTTTAACCGCGGATCATTAATTGTTGAAAGCTCATCAAACAGTTCTTTGAACTTTCCGCACACCAGTACCATATTAAAATCAAGATTGTTCTTCTCAAACTCCGCAAGCAAATTTAAAACGTATTTTTTATCAATCCCAAATCCTAAAGATCCGGCACTCACTAGAATGACTTTGCGTGAAATGATTCCTAATTTAGCACGAACAGCTTGCGGGTCGACTGGAGTTGGCCAGAGTGGAATTCCATTTAGCAAAATTTTTTCTGGATGAAACCCTAGTTTAATGAGCTCGTCTTTTTGCTCTTGAATATTTACAAAATAAAAATCCGCTTCCCTGTGAACCCAAAAGCGGTGCAAATGAAAATCACTGAAAGTAATTCCGAACAACTTTTTATAAAAACCGGTTTTCTTTAAATAAGCAACTACGGCCGAAGCTGCAACCTCAGTTGATAGAATAATATCCGGATCATATTCGCTGACAATCTTTTTAGCATTTTCAGAATTTCTGCCAGCCACGATTGTCCGCAACGGCAATAATAGATTCACCAAGTTAATAGTGTAAATCCATTTCCAAAGCCAAGGAAGCTTTTTTAAAAGCCAAAGATAAATGACCGAGGAAGTGCTTACCAACTTTCCTGATTGAACTTGGAGAATATCGTCCAGTCGGACTTCATAACCATTCTGCTTCA
Source organism: Verrucomicrobiia bacterium (assembly GCA_035627995.1). Taxonomy (GTDB): domain Bacteria; phylum Patescibacteriota; class Doudnabacteria; order UBA920; family O2-02-FULL-48-8; genus DASPKQ01. Next base: position 4,792 of record DASPKQ010000077.1, read on the forward strand.
AATGCTCGCCGATGTTTTGGGCAATGAACTTATGACCTAGCCCCATGGTTGCGTATAGGATCAAAACTTTCTTTGGCATAAAATAAAGAGTATTTTAGTACTCTGTTAACCGAAATCTATTTGGCGGAGACGGGAGGATTCGAACCTCCGATACCCTTGCGGATATACCGGTTTTCGAAACCGGCGCATTCGACCACTCTGCCACGTCTCCGCGTCTCAGCTGGTAAACCTTCGCATCCGTTCTAACGGCTGCTACGGTTTACATGCTGCTCCTTTTCCTAAAAAATGCTGCGCATTTTTTGGGAGTCCTAAGTATGAACGGTAACCTAATCAAATTATAACGATAAAACTAACTTTCTGAAATTCCTTGTGGAACAGAACTGCTTTATAACCTGCTGAACGAATGTGAAACTGGTTCTATGAATTGGTGAAACACCATGAATCATCAACGCATTCCTATGTGAAAGCGTAGGATAACCTTTATGCTTAGCTAACCCATAGACGGGAAACGTCTCATCCAACTGAGCCAACAATTGGTCCCGAGCCACCTTAGCAATTATCGAAGCGGCGGAGATAGAAAGGATCTTTGCATCACCATCAACGACAGCCTGTTGCATCACGTCCAATCCTTTCACTTTATGTATACCGTCGATGAATAAAAACTGCGGCTTCAGTTTTAAAGCATCAAACGATTTTCTCATCGCCAGCTGTGCAGCGTGGTAAATATTTATTTCATCAATCGTTTCATGTGATACTACACCCACGCCGTAATCTAAACAATGCTCTTTTATAAAATTAACGAGCTGCGCTCGTTCTTTTTCGTTTACTGTTTTTGAATCTCTTACTCGGTACCACCATTTACTTTTGCTGCGCTGTCTACCGATTGAGCTAGGATCAAGAATAACTGTCGCCGCAACCACTGGTCCTGCTAAAGGCGCAATTCCAACTTCATCACATCCAGCAACTAAAGAATATTCATCGAGTAATTTTTGTTGTTCAAATTTGTATGTTGGAAATTTCATTTTAATAGAAACTAAAAATTTATTTGGTGGACCCTACCGGGCTCGAACCGGTCACCTCTTCCATGCCATGGAAGCGCTCTACCAAATGAGCTAAGGGCCCACGTCTATTTGCTTGCCGTGAACCACTCACTTTGTTCGGGTACACGGCATGAACTATTCGACTAAATTTGTTACGGCTTTAGCCATGAACTTGAGCGAACAACAGTTCGCGAATAGTTCATGGTGCCCTCGGTAGGAATCGAACCTACATCTATCCCTTAGGACGGGACTATTCTATCCATTGAACTACGAAGGCTCTTTTTCCACCAAAAGCTGTTTCATTCTACTGATTTTTTCCTAATTTGTAAACCGCTTATGCTTAGCTTCTGGTCTAGACAAAACCCTCCAAACATGGTAGTGTGATTGATCACAACAAGGTCGGAGGACTACATACGGAAGGAGAAGAAGCATGACCACTCGGTGGGAAGTCTTCAAGGTTGACGCCTACTACGTTGCCCTGCCCTTCCTGCCAGTGGCACCCAAGATCGGCGATCCGCGTGATGCGGATAGCATCTTGTCTCAGGCCTACGGCAGGAACGACTACACGGACGAAGAGCTGCCCGACATCATCGCAGAAGTGCGAGCGCTGGGCATGCACAACGACCATATGACGATGGGCGTGCTCAAGCAGCGCGGGTTTCGGCCCGGAGTGCCCAACTTGGCGCTCGCCGATCGTTGCATCACGCTGGCCAAGCTCTACGGCCTGCCGATCTACGCGCAGTGGGAAGTCGCGTACGGAATCTTCGACCTGGATCCAGACTGGTACTTTCAGAACAAGGAACGGATCACTGCTCTCTGGCCAGATCAAG
>DASPKQ010000078.1:0-4831 GCA_035627995.1 Verrucomicrobiia bacterium
AGGTTGTTGCTAAACCGATTGCTCCAGAGCCGGAAGAAGAATCAATGCAAGTAAAGCTTGCAAAGATTAACAAAATGGCAGCTAGACCATCTGAAGTAGCAGCCGAACCATTAGATGATTTACCAAAGCCAATAAAAAGAAAATCTACTACCCGAAACTCATCAAAGCCCAAAGGCTTTGATCCCTCGTCGATCGTAAACAATATTCTAAAATCAAATGGCGAAGAATAAAATGGAAATGCAATCCAGCAAGCTCGCTGGAAATAAACCAAGCGCAAGTACCCAGTCTTATTTGGATGTGGCTGAAATAAAAGAAGGCACAGTAGTTTTGAAAGACGGGTCGCTGAGGGCCGTAATTGTCGTGTCGTCGACCAATTTTTCGTTGAAGAGCAGCGAGGAACAATCTGCTCTGATTTCGGCTTACCAAAGTTTTTTGAACTCATTGGAACATCCGATCCAAATTTTGATGCAATCTAGAAAACTCGACATTAATACTTACTTGGATAAATTAAGGGTCGTAATGCAACAGCAAACGAATGAATTACTTAGATTGCAAACCCAGGAATATATCGAGTACATCACTAAACTTGTGGAATTCGCCAGTATCATGAATAAAACATTTTACGTAGTAGTGCCTTTCTCAACCGATGTGGCCAAAGAAGGTTTTTTCAAGAAGATCACGGATATATTTAACCCAGCAGGGACTATCAGCACTAAGAAACAAGACTTCGAAAATCATCGGGAATCCCTATATCAAAGAGTGGAACACATCTCTAGCGCCTTAACTGGAATGGGGCTTCGCACTATCATTTTGAATACCGAAGAACTTATTGAATTGCTTTATAACAGTTATAACCTTGATGCTGCTTCGCCAATCAGAATTAAGAGTATTGAGGATCTGGATCTAGCCCGATCAGACGAATAATAATTATGGGATTATTTTCATCATCAGTAAATAATGATCCGAAGATTCAGGAGCAAAAAAAGCTTCTGGAAGCGGAAAAAGAATACAAGGCAGGATTAAATACGCTTAAGGATTTAATTGCTCCTTCCGCGCTTCGAATCAATCAGAATAGTATTGAAATTTCTGGCAAGATGGCCCGATCGTTTTTTGTACTGTCATATCCGAGGTTCATTTCGGTAAACTGGCTTGCTCCGATAATAACTATGGACACTCCGATGGATATGTCAATGTTTGTTTATCCTTTGGATACTGAAGACATCATGAAGAAATTGCGTAACAAAGTTGGGCAACTGCAATCCACGATGTCTATGAACGAAGAAAAAGGAAACGTCCGTGATCCAATGTTGGAAACTGCTTTTGAAGATGTTGAATCGCTCCGCGACAAGTTACAACAGGGAACAGAGCGGTTCTTCCGATTCTCTTTGTACTTTACAATTTACGCCGACTCACAAAAACAACTGGACGAAGCCTCGGGTACACTCGAATCATTGTTGGGAGCAAAACTGATTATAGCCAAGCAAGCAATACTCCAAATGGAGCAAGGATTCAATTCCACACTGCCTTTAGGAAACGATGAACTGGCTATTGCAACCAACATGAATACTGAACCATTGTCTACGACTTTTCCGTTCGTTTCTTCTGAGTTGACTTCTAATGACGGAATTTTGTACGGAATCAACCGTCACAACAATAGTTTAATTTTGTTTGATCGGTTCCAGATGGAAAATGCCAACTCTGTAGTTTTTGCAAAATCCGGTGCTGGTAAGAGTTATGCAATCAAGCTTGAGATTTTGCGTTCCATGATGCTTGGAACCGAAGTTATTGTTGTTGACCCAGAAAATGAATATAAGCACTTAAGCGAGGCCGTAGGCGGATCGTTCCTAACCATTTCCCTTAATTCTGATACTAGAGTGAATCCTTTTGATTTGCCCCGAGCCATTGAAGGTGAGACCAATGAGGACATCCTAAGGACTTCAATCATTAATCTTCTGGGACTGATGAACTTGATGCTTGGAAAGCTGAATCCAACAGAAGAAGCTATCATGGATCGGGCTCTTTGGGAAACATACGCTAAAAAGGATATTACGCCCGCAACCAACTTCAGCAATATTGAACCGCCGACAATGGGAGATCTGGTCGAAATTTTGGGCGGAATGGTTGGGGGAGAAAGCATGGCTCAGCGACTAACTAAATTTACCGAAGGAACTTTTTCGGGAATCTTTAACCAGCCTTCAAACATAAATCTTAGCAATCAGCTGGTCGTTTTTTCTGTACGGGATCTGGAAGAGGAGCTAAGGCCCATCGCAATCTACGTTATATTGAATTACATTTGGAATGTTGTTAGATCTTCCCTTAAAAAACGCAGTCTTGTAATAGACGAGGCGTGGTGGATGATGCAGCATGAAGATTCAGCCAGGTTCTTGTTCGGTGTTGCCAAACGTGCACGTAAATATTATCTTGGCGTAACAACGATTACCCAGGACGTTTCTGACTTTTTGCAGTCTCCTTATGGCAAGCCAATCGTAACCAACTCTTCCATCCAGCTTTTGCTCAAACAATCCCCCGCGGCAATTGATGTTATTGCTGAAACGTTTTTCTTAACAGAAGGCGAAAAATATCTGCTCTTGGAGTCGGAAGTCGGGGAAGGAATATTCTTTGCCGGCTTAAAACACGTGGCCATTAAAATCATTGCTTCTTACATGGAAGATCAAATTATTACCACCGATCCAAAACAAGCTCTGGAAATTGAAGAAGCCCGAAGAGATATTAAACAACAAAAATAAAATTTTATGCCTAATACGGGTATTGATGAACAACTGACAAGAGTCGCCCAACAAGAAGAAGATAGGCGGCAATTATTAGAACAGGCACAACAAGAAGATCGACGAGCCCAGGGCGATGGTTCGGGTGGTCGAATTCAAGGCATAAAAGACGCAGCTCGCGATAAAGCTAAGGCTGCGGTAAAGCAGAAAGCAAAGCAAAAGTTCGAAAAAGAAATTGCCAAGAAAGTTGCCCAGACTGCCGTCAGAAGAGGGGCCTTAAGCCTCCTTTTAAGTTGGCCAGCATTAATCGTTGGCGCTATTATTTTAGGAATTATAATTCTGATCGGGCTCTTTATGATTTTTTATTCTTCTTATGGTGCTATTTGCCGAGCTGTACTTCCGACAATCATAGCCAATTACACGTGTCCGGCAGGAACGGAAAACCCTCCCCAAACTCCACTTGTCCCTAATCGTCCAGTAACAGCAGATGAACAGTGGGTTAATCTTAGTGCCATAGGTATTCCTTATTCGGGCATAGTCGCACCCAATTTGCCTCGAGTTCGACAAAGCATTGCAACGATGCTCCAACGGTTTCAGGCTATAGTCCAAGCCTCAGGCTCATCTACGCAGTGGGTCGTAACTAGTGCTTGGAGAGCAGGAAATGCCACAAGCTGTCATAATCTAGGGGAAGCAGTTGATATTGGTATCAGACCACCGCCGACCCCTGTTACCGTAAATGGTCGCGTGCAACTGAATAATGCGGGTCGGCCGTTATATAATGACCCGCGTATAAACGAGCTGATGACCTATGCAAATGCCGCCGGGTTTAGATTTATTTTAGATGAATATAATTATCCAACAGGTAATGCAACCGGTGGACACATCCATATGTCTATTGGTGGGTATAACTATTGTGTAGACAACGACGCATAATGAGAAAATTTTTATTGTTATCGATAATTTTGTTTCTAGTTGGAATAGCTTTAGCTTCTTATTATGGTCTGCAAGAACCTTCGAACAAAGAAGCTCTCACTAAAAATCCAACCACGGTTCAAAAAATAACCACAGACCCTGCCATTTCTCCTGTCTCCTCGTTGGATGGAAGGGCAATTTGGTATGCGGACAAGCAGGGTAAAATATTCAGAACAGATTTGTCCGGATCTAACGTAACGGAATATCCAATGCCGTTCTTTTTGGACAAGCCTCTACGTGAAATTCGTTGGTCCCAGGACGCGGATTTTATTGCTGTTGGCACGCTCGACAATCAAAATTCGTATACTTATTACGACAGTAAAACTAAACTTTACACGCCACTCGCCAAAAACGTAATTGAGATGGATTGGCTCCCGGACGGACAAAGAATCGTGCTAGTTTGGCAGTCGAATGATAAGAAAAATCAACAATTGGTGGTTTCCAACGCAGATGGCAGTGGCTACCGAGTTGTAGCAAATTTACCCGCACCGGAATTTATTGTCAAAGCTTCGCCTACGGGGAAAGAAGCTTTGCTTTTAAGCTCAAAATCAAATGCAGAAAATGGCAGCATACTTTTTTATAACTTGGAGGATGGAACTCAAAAAACTCTAATTGAAGGCAAGAATATAGATATCAAGTGGATAGGTGAAAATCAATTTTTATATACCAAAGCGGGCGATTCCGCCTGGCCGGAAGTTTACATTTATAATCTAAAAACTTCTAAATCAGATTCTTTGGGAATAAACACTAACCTTGATCGAATCTCACCTTTAAATACTACTCAGTTGATAGCTGCTACTACAGTTACTACTAACGGAAATGAAGGTGATAAATTTGTCCGCGTTAATTTGAATGATCTTTCGATCTCTGAGTTTTTCGTTCCGAATCCACCAAAAAGAGCTTTTGAGCTGTTCAGCGTAAATGGATATTCCTTCTTCATTGAAAGCACTACAGGACATATTTTTTCATTGAAATAAAATAAGAAATAAAACGACCGCACCGCTGAATGACTTTCATCATTCAGACAGTGCGGTCTCACGTCCCTACGGGGGAGTTAATGGAGGTTGGCTCTTCGTGTGATCGAGTTTGTAGCCGACCTTAGTAACCCTGGTAGGGCGCTACTCAAGAAGATA
>DASPKQ010000079.1:0-4583 GCA_035627995.1 Verrucomicrobiia bacterium
ATTCTCTGGCCGCTACCAACGTTAAAAACGTTTTAAATACGACACTAATAAACAGTGATTGGTTTTTGAGCATCGTCAACACTCTAGGTTCGTGGACCGGGAACGTCTATTCCCTACCGGAACAGGTGGATTTCGAGCAAACCTCACTTGGCATGACTTTCTTTTCCACTTCCAGTTCTGATCCTCAAATGCTTCAACAATTTTCCGATACCATGGAAGTTATAAACTCTGGACAGGAAGTGACAATTGAAATCGAAAACAATAACAACGCGGTCATAAACAATAATGTCCAAGTGGAAGCCAATTCCGGTTTGAATACTGTTTCCGGCACCCAAGTTGGCAACACTCGAATTCTCACGGGCTATACACGCGCTTTAACGAATATATTCAATTTTGCTAATACCAACCTTATTAATTCAAATCTGCATGTCGGATTAATGAACATCTTTGGCGCGTGGACCGGGAACGTGGTCTTTGGCTATCCAGATCTTGCGGTCACTCAAAGATTATTACAAGGCAACATTCCCAAAGATGATAAAGAGCAAGTAAATTATGAGATCACCTATACTAACCAATCCGGATCATCCATGGTCGGCGCCAAGCTAGTCTGGGAATATAATACGGATTTACTTGGTTTTGACTTAGCGACCCACAAACCAAGTCGAGGTAACAACGGAAAGTTAGAATTTGATTTGGGAAGACTAGCCCCGAATGCTTCAGGTAAAATCCAAATCCAGCTTAAGACCCTTAAAAATCAAGAAGAAGGAAACCAAGTTCAATCCTTTGCCAGAATCAACGGAGGTGGGCCGGAAAAAAACCTTCTCAACAACTTCAACACCCTAAATAGCTTGGCTTCAAGCAAGTTTACAAGAATTCCACCGTTGGAAGGACCAGAAGCACATATTCCAAGCCCAGCCTCCCCCATCGTGTCCACATCCAATCTGATTAAAGTCACTAAAACCAATGATTCAAACGGTAGGGTTCTTATGCCAGGCGACACAGTAAACTTCACAATAAAGATTGAAAATGGTAACTGGGCAAAAATGCACGACGCCGTCCTATACGACAAACTTATTAGTCCAGGTGGATTTACAATTACGAGCGACAAGTATGACCTTGGAGAATTAATTCCACAAGAAGAAATTATTCTTGAATACACCATTCAAATCACGGATACTGGGGAGGAAGGCATGTATATCAACATGGCCTATATTGAAGCAAAAGACAACTTATTACAGTTCGGGGTTAGCCAAACTGCGATTAGCACCTTCAAGGTCGGAAATCTAAAACAGAATGCTCCTGTACAACCTGATGAGGACGATAATCAACTGCCATTGGTTCTCGGTGTAGTATCCAATGTCTTACCGCCGTCTCTTAAGAACAATTTTGTGGCAGCAATTACAAAGCCAAAAGAGCAAAATAAAGAACCCGCTTTAAGAGCAGGTGTGGAACCTAACGTGACTAAAGCCCTGGCGTCAAGCGGATCAGAAAACTTTACTGCCACCAATCCTCTTCGTAACCAGCTTATCGCAACCTTTGGTATGGTAAGCATTGCGGCCTTAGCTTACGCGGTCCTCAATCAAGTCCAAAGAAGACGTTCGCAATTCTAAGTTTTTACCTTAGCCCTTGAATAGTTGGCCGTAAAATCCAAAAGAGACGCCGCAGTCCAAGCCTGAATCATGCAGGCGCGACTCCCGTTCTCAGAGATATATTCTGAATATTTCCCGTCTATATACACAAACAATTCTATTGGAGTCTTGAAGTGCTTAATCGCTTTAAGCACTGCTGCTTTGATTTTCTTGGCTTCTTTAAGAAAACCGTGGACTTCAAAACCTTCGGCAATCATGGCGTTGTCATGCGGCCAAATTGATCCGTTATGATAACTGTTCGGCTGAAAATTTACAGACAACTTGCTTAAGGTTCTTATTCCAGCATCAGGTTCAAATATGTCTGGCATCACTAAACGCTTTACTATTTTGGGAATATCTTCGGCGTAAACAATGGAATCAACGGTGCCATCATCTTCCATATTCAAGGAAGCCCAGAGCGTGTGCCCCATATCAGAGCGAACCGATCGAAATTGCTTCCCTTCCCCATCGAGCTTTGAAACTAAGTAATAATTACCGTCCGGATCCACCGCCGGAAATTTTTTGTTGAATAGCTCTTTGAGGTTTATTGCCTTCTGATCAAATTTTTCGGCCAAAGCTGGTTCTCTGGTCTTAAAATAATTCGACCAAAGCCGATATGTCAGATAAACATAGGCCTGCACCTCAACTGGTGCCATAGGATAAACCAATACTCCGCCTGTCTCATGAAAGACCGACTCGGTACTGTCCATCCAATTTTGTGTTACCAATCCTCCGTGGACTCGTTTGGGCGAAAGTTCGTAATCTACAAAACCATCTCCATTACTGTCACTATATTCCATGATCCAGTCCAATCCCATTCTAATGTTGGGCATAAGGATTTCCATGAATCTTTCGTCGTTTGAAAGTTGCCAATAACGGTAAACGCAAATCAGAAACAGAGGTGTTGAATCAACACTATCATAGTTTCTCATTTTATCGTCTTCGTAGACATACCATGGCGGATTAAGCTTTTTGGTTAGTCTCTCGTGTTTTTCTGGACGATATTCATGAATTGCCTTGCCAGGCTGCTCTCCGCTTTCAATATTTTCCTTACGGCCCTGAAGGACAGCCAGGTTGATTAAAATTTTCCTGACCACTTCTAAAAAGTATGGGTCTTTGGTTTTTTTGTAAGCTCGGAGAATTTTTAAGGCCGAGATTGCGCTATCTCGGCCAAAAATACAGGCATAGGCTTCCGTTCGGGAAGAAGCCAGAATTCCCTGGTCTGTTTCTAACTGCTTGATGGCCGAAAGACCAAGGTCCCAAAAATATTCTTTGTTTTCTTTGGCCATATTGATTCTACGATTTTCCGCTTTTCAATTACTTGTTTATAAACTTTTTCATATCCCGATGCCATGTTTTGAGCACTGAATCTACCTAAGGCATATCTTCGACAGGATGCTCTATCTATTTTATCGATATTTTTAAGAGCATCAAGCATTCCGTCTACATCTTTAACCACAAAACCGGTCTTACCGTGCTTAATTACTTCTGGAATTGATCCCATAGCAAAGGCTATTACAGGAGCGCCACACGCCATTGATTCAATCAGAGTCAATCCAAACGGTTCCGGCCAGGTGATCGGGTGCAAAAGGCATAAGGAATTTTTCATTAATTCATTCCTCTCCTTTTCATCCACCTCACCAATCCAGTTGATTAAGTTTGCATGCTTTTTTAGTCGAGGCTCAACCTCTCTCTTAAAATATTCTCGAATATGAGGAACCATGTCGTCCAGTTTAGCTGCAATGATTAACTTTTTATTCGCTTTAACTGCGACATCAATGGCAATGTGCGTTCCCTTTTCTTCATCTATCCTTCCTACATACAATAAATAGTCTTGCGGTTTGTCGGAAAAAGGATAGTCCTCCATATATAGACCGTTGTAAACCGTCCCTTCAAATGATAAATCCGTATGTGCCCCTTGAGATTTTGAAATACTTACTAAATGAACATTGTTGCCTAGCAAACTAAAATATCTTTCAATTTGTTTGTCGTACGGTCCGTGCCAAGTCATGACCGTGGGTGTTAAAGAAAGATTGGCTGTTGGGAGATCAATATGGGGGTTGTGATCATGGATTACGTCGAACTGATCCTGCATGGCGTATGCAAGTCCCATATTCATCATACTCTGTGTATTGTATCCGTAAAGGTCCTTAAGACCACTTTCTCTAAGTGACTTGGGAACTACGGAAATTAACCTAGCTGAAGTTATAGAATCGCCTGAGGCGAATAATGTAACATTATGACCTTTCTTAACTAATTCTTCCGTTAACGCATAAATTACCCTTTCGGTTCCTCCGTACTTTTTGGGAGGTACTCGTTCTGCAATCGGAGCAATTTGTGCTATCCTCATATTTTCTCCTTTTAAAAACGTCAAACAATAATCGTTTGACGTCTTTTAATTAACTAATAAATAACAAAAAAAGCCGTTTTTGTCTGTTGTAATAACAACCAAAAACGACTAAGGAATTACCTATACTTATTTAGTTATTCTAATTCTAAAGAATTAACATGGCGTCTCCAAAAGAATAAAACCTGTATTTTTTCTTTATTGCCAGTTTATAAAGCTGTTTAATATTCAGTTTTGATTTCTTATGCTGTAAAAAAGCCTCAACTAAACACATTAAAGAGGAGTTTGGCAAGTGGAAATTTGTGATTAACGTACTTACCACGCCAAATTCAAATGGTGGTTTTATGAAAATTTTGGTCGATCCACTCAATGAATCCTGTGGATGATTTTTGTAAATGCTTTCCAAAACCCTGGTTACAGTACTTCCCACTGCCACAATAGATCGCCTTTCTTTTTGAGCTTGTACAACCTTTTTCCATTCTGACTCTTCCATATGAAAAAATTCTTCGTGCAATTGGTTATCTTTTAAATTTTCCTCAGTTAGAGGAGCAAAAGTTCCAAGTCCTACGTGGAGGGTTAAAAATGCCTGATTAATTCCCTTTTTGGAC
>DASPKQ010000080.1:0-6085 GCA_035627995.1 Verrucomicrobiia bacterium
GTTGTAAACGGGAGTCTCCGGACTGTTGACGTATTTTCCGGTATTTTCTTTATCCTTTAAAATTCGTCCTGTAAAACCAACCACATCCCCTTGAGCGTTTGCAATCGGAAACATAATTCGCCCTCGGAATCTGTCAAAAAATGTACCATCGTCTTTCTTCACGATCAATCCCGCAGTCACGATATCGGCTTTCTTAAATTTTTTTGCCAAAAAATTTTCTAAGTAATGAAAATCATCAGGGGCGAATCCTAAATGCCATAATTTGATGGTTTTATCACTCAGTCCCCTTTTCCTGAGATAATCCAAGGCCTCGCTGCCAGCTTTGCTGTCCCATAAAACTTTTTCAAAATAAACTGATGCCGCCTCGTTGATCTCCACCAGCAAATTCTTTTTGTCACTTAAGCCAACCTCGTAAGCAGTTTGTTTCTTAAGCTCCACTCCAGCGCGGTCCGCCAGAATTTTAAGTGCTTGGGCAAATTCAACGTTCTCAACATTTTTTATGAACTCAAAGATATCACCTCCCAAACCACAACCAAAACAGTGCCAAATTTGCTTGACCGGAGAAACCACAAAAGAAGGAGTCTTTTCTGAATGGAAAGGACAGACGGCTTTGAAATTCACCCCAGCCTTCCTCAATTGAATATAATCCGCAAGAACTTCTGTTATATTCAGTCTTGATTTTATTTCTTCAACTTGCGATTCCATTGTTTAACATTCCTTCGGCTTTTGTGAATAATTCCTTATCGTGGGGAAATTTTAATTTGGCTTTTGCTTCTTCCAGAGGAACCCAACTGGCTTCTGCAACTTCTTCGTCATGATCGTTAGTGTCACCATCAATATACCTCATCAAATAATAATGGACGAATTTAATAGCGTTGCCAAAAGCCTCCGATTTTCTAAAAAATTTTATCTCTCCTAAGTCAGTAACTATTTCGGCATTAACACCACCCTCTTCCCTTACTTCTCGAATTGCGACGGTCGGTTTATCTTCACCCTCTTTGTCGAGTAAACCCTTAGGCCAGGTCCAGTAACCCACGGGCGGCCCATAATTTGGTCCTTTGGGCTTTATCATTAATACAAAAAAACGGCCATTTTGCTTTTTAAAGACTATGCCGCCAGCCCCGAACTCTTTTTTCCATTTTAACTTTTCGCTCATTTTATCCTGCCACTTGCATCAAATTAAATAATACGTAAACCAGATAACCCCACCCCGCTATCCAAAGTGACAAACCAAACGTTATTAAATTTTTATTCGAATGTCTCTTCCCGTTAACAAAGAGTGTTGGACCTAAAAATAACGAAAGAAACAATATTAGAGCGTACATAAATTTTTTGGCGGAGGCGGAGAGATTCGGTCACAACTCGCCTAACGGCGGTCGCGACCCCGCCTCACGCTGCTTTTGGCAGCGTTCCGGCTTTCGAATCTCTACGGAAGCAACACTGTTGCTTCCTTTCTATTTGATATTTCCTTGGCGGAGGCGGAGAGATTCGAACTCTCGATACCTTGCGGTATGCACGCTTTCCAAGCGTGTGCACTAGACCACTATGCGACGCCTCCACGTCTTGAGCGGTAACCCTTTAAGGAGCGTGGATAATAATAAGCCAATTTGTTGCCTCATTATAACAAAATAAGATCCCAAAAACAACCCGAATTTAAAGCACTTTACCCTGGGATTTGCGCTTACCTGCCTTCTTTTGAGCCTTCATCCATTGACCCCAATCTATTTGGGCTTTCTGTGCCACTTCGATAATTTTACTCATTGTTTCCACGGTCTTAACCGGATATTTACCATTAGCCGTCTCTCCAGAAAGCATTACGGCATCGGCATAGTCTAAAACTGCATTTGCAACATCTGACATCTCTGCGCGCGTCGGCCTGGGATTATTGGTCATACTTTCTAACATCTGAGTTGCTACTATTACCGGCACGTCTGCTTCGTGACAAAATTGAGTAATCATTTTTTGATGTAATGGAACCAATTCGAGATCTAAATTAAGAGCCAAGTCACCGCGGGCAATCATAACCGCATCTGCTTCTTGAATTATTTTTTTAATGTTGGCCACAGCTTCAACCGTTTCTATTTTAGCGATGATGAAATGATCGGGTTTGCCTAAACGAACACAATGCTTTCGAAGCTCGCGTATATCCTGCGCACTCCGGATGAAAGAGATCGCCACCGCATCCAAATTTTGATCGATGCCAAATTTAAGGTCAGACAAATCCTTTTCTGACAAAGAAGGAAGATCTACTTTAATTCCTGGCAAACTGACTCCCTTTTTTGGTTTCAAAATTCCAGGGACAATCACCTGGCATTCAACATATTCTTTCCCGACTTTAAGTACGCGGAGCTCAATTAAACCGTCCTCAACTAATATGACCTGATGAGGTTTAATCCAATCCCAAATAGGTTTGGCAATAGGAACTCCATTCTTTCCGATTCGGACTTGATCACCTTCCTTTAATAACTTTTCTTTAAATTCACCTAATCTTAGTTTAGGTCCGCACAAATCTTGGATTATTTTAATTCGGCGCTGTAATTTCTTTTCTAGCTTTCGAATAAGGTTGATCCTCCCGCCATGTTCTTCAAAGCTGCCGTGAGAAAAATTAAGACGTGCGGCAAACATTCCGGCCTTAATCATTCCTTCCAATATTTTGGGGTCCGTCGACGAGGGACCAATAGTGGCTATGATTTTTGTGTGATGCATAAATTTAAATGCCATTCTAGGAAAGAATGACATCTCGTTTCAAAACGACATAATACTACCGAAGTATACCAGCAAAAATTGGCTAAAACAAGCCTACCTGACCGACCCTTTCCTTTGTGCCCACCAGGTTTGGATCAAGGATATGGATTTTTCCAAAAATTCCGTCATAGCCGCCTTCAATATGTACGTTGCCATTTCGGACTCTGATCACTGATTCTGCAACCTGCCAGTCTGAAATTTTATCAATATCATCCTTGGGCAGATCTAAAAGAATATCAAACTCAGAATGAACTTTTACCATACCCTCATAAATCTGCAAAACCTTTTTACTGCCAGTTCCCACTCGATATGTTTCAGCAATTATTTCCTCCAGCGGAATCAAATTTTTGAATGGTACTGCATCCTGAGGGACAAATCCAAATTCCCTATCTGCCAGATGATCAATACGGTTTAAGACTCCTACAAGTAATTTTTTGCCGCATTTTGGACAAACACCATTCATTTTTTTAGTCTCTGCAGGCAAACAACTGAACTTGCAATCCGCATGACCATCCAAATGATACTTTCCTTCCTCTGGGAAAAATTCAATCGTAAACAAAAACTCTTTTGGATTCTTATTCCTAATAATCCGAATGACTTCATCATATGAAATTTTTTCTTCGTCAATTTCAAAAACATTGGCCTCCCGGCCGATCTTTCTCAAACTATGTGCATCCGAATTGGATAGCAAAGTATATTTGTCGTTCCCAGAAATTTGCCAGTTCATCTTGGGGTCGGAAGAAAGGCCCGTTTCCAACGCAAAAATATCCTTGGAATAATCTCCGAACGCTTCCTCAACATAATCAAATCCGGATAAAGAGCCGAACAAACCAAAGTGTGGTGTCCAAACATGAGCTGGAATAATTTGTATCCGTTCGTCTGCTTCTTTTGCAATCTTAACTAATTGATCGCATTTGATTCCTGTTATAGGACGTCCGTCCGAACGTAGGTTGGCGCCGGTTTTTTCTAATCCCACGATCAATCTATCTGTGGCCTCAAAGTCAGGTGCCAAAATCATATTATGAATTCTACGGACCTTGTCACCGAACTTATAAATCGAAGAAATCTCTCCAGTCAGCATAAAATAAGCCCTGCTAGAGTTATCTTTCATGCGGTACAAACCAGGTTTGGATTCGATTAAATTTTCCTTAAGCTCTTTCAGCCAAAGTGGATGGGTTAAATCCCCCGTTCCGATGATTCCAATCCCTTTTTTATCCGCCCATATGCCAATGTTATGCGGAATCAGATCCTGACTACATGCTCGGGAATATTTTGAATGAATTTGTAGATCGGCAATAATGCGCATGCAAAAAGTTTACCATGACTTAATAATTATAAAAAATGACCTCATAGGTCATCTTTTAAAGCATCTTTTCAACTTTGGTTTCCAAATCCACCAAAGCGCTTTGTGCCATGTCAGCATCGCCTTTCCTATACGGAACCAGTACGTCGCTGTGCAAGGCTTCCAATATTTTAATCCATTTGTCATTGGCGTCTTCGGGATCAAAATGCACCTCGACAGAGGAAATAATTGCGTCAACAATAGCATTGGTCTCATCATCAAGCTTGTCATAAAGCTCTTGATGCTCTTCTCTTACGGCCTTAATCATATCGGAATGTTCGACTTCACCTTCTTCGACAGCGGATTTCACGCCGAAGGAGGTGAACCGGCTCTCGTTCAAATTTTCGGTCTCTTCTAAATCGTCGTTTTCGTAATCGGATTCTCGAAACATTTTTATTTTGGGGTTATTAATACTCTGTAAATTTTACAGATACAAAAATTATCAGTCAAATAACGCCACCAAAGAAAAAGCCGCTTTCGATTCAAAGGATAAATCGAAAGCGGCGACAATGCCGGGCGGTTGCTCAAGAATGACAGGCTTCAGGTAAAACCCTGGCAAAGCATAGTTGCCGAGTTCCTTCAGCTTGTCCTTGTTGAAACCTTCGCTGTTGAAACCGAATCCGATGATTGAACCTATCGGAAGTTCCGACAGAGCCAACCAGGATTCGTACTCAATGTGCGACCGTGTGACGTGAAGATTGTGCTGTTCTTTGTCGCCAGTAGTCGAATAGATGACAATGGCGACTTCAGAGTTGGAGGGATTAAGGTAGAATCCTTTGAGCACCCACGTCCGCCTCACAATGGCTAATGCCAGTTCTTGTGCAGAAATGACCTGAGCCGGAGGTTTTGCGAACGCAGTTGGAGGCGCTGCTTTTGGCAGTTGAGACAGCCGCGTGCTGGCGATCTTCGCATAGAACAACAACGCCACTGAGAGGCCAATCGCGAGTACGAAAAGCAATCCAAACAAAAACCGTAGCAACCTGCGCATCCTCAAGTCCTCCTAACGTATTGTAACGAGAATGGATCATCCTATCACAAAATGACCCAACTTTTCAAGGGGTAAAACAATTTAAAGGCTTGGTTGAGCCATTTCTAACGATCACAGGGTATTACGGGCCACTTACGGCCAATGCCGTAGCATCATACCAGAAAGCCAACGGCTTTCCTGTTACGGGTACGGTCGGACTCAAACACGCGCTGTATTAAACTTTCGCTAATAATAATAAAAAACGGCCTTACAAAGGCCGCTTTTTATTGTTCACGTTCGTGATGTTCGTGACTCTCTAGATCGGAACTATTATGCTGAAGGCCATAAAGCTTCATCTCGGAATTTACTGATAAATCATTTTCAAAATCGTAAATTACTTCTTGAAGATTCTGCAATAAAATATTCCATTCCTTCTTCCGATTAGATATCGGATAATTATTTTTAATTAAACTCAAAAACTGCCAGATGGTATTTTTAGCTTCCTGGGTGAGATTGTTCTGCAGATAATAAAACAACTTCTCAGTGTCTTTGATAAGCTCCGGCTTGTTCTCGACTTTAGAACTGTCTTGTTCTTCCATATAGTTAAATTACCAGCAAATAAAATAAATATCAATATAAAAGAACCGTTATCTCTTAGCTTAAGCTTGCATGGAATGAATTTCTGAATCCAAATCAAGCAAATTATCGTGAGCAGTAATTTTATCACCTCGTTCAAAAGGAACGATGACATCATTCATCAATTTATATAACAACATTCTCCAACGTTCCAGGCCAAAATGTCTGGCAATCATGTTCAGAGCATTTTCTATCATAGATTTTGAATCTGGATCTAGATTTTTAGAAAGCTTCTGATAAGCCTGCTCCACTTCTGTGAGGTGATCGAAAGGCGTTTCGGGATGCTCATCAATATTTGTGGTTGGCCCGAACGCCTTAAAATCTGCTGGTCTCTCAGCAGGATTCCAGCCATCATTTGTTAGTTCAGGGTCTTCAGCCATATGCTGATTGCCGTA
>DASPKQ010000081.1:0-4410 GCA_035627995.1 Verrucomicrobiia bacterium
ACAAGAAGATACCGTTGGAGACCATTGCCAGGAACAAGGATATGCGGTTGGATGTTTTGCTGGAGGAAATGGAGACCATTGCGGCCAGCGGAACCAGGCTGAACCTTGACTATGCTATATCGGAGATGCTGGATGAGTATGAGCAGCAGGATATAATTGAGTACTTCAAGGGGTGTGAGACTTCGTCTTTGCAGGTGGCGCAGCAGGAATTGAGTGATGGCGGTTTTACCTGGGAGCAGTTGAAGATCATGCGGATCAAGTTCCTGAGTGTTTACGGTAATTAGTCGTTAAGTCATTTATAAAGGCAAAAGCGTTACGAGTGATCGTAACGCTTTTTGTTTTAGCGGGGTCTTACAGTTCGCTGAACTTTATCAGTTTGAACTCTGGGGAGCATTCAAACAGGTGTTTTAAAATCTGGATGTGGCCTGCGCCGAATATTACCAGTATGCGGTCATTGGGGGAGGTTACAATTTGCTGGATGTTGCGGTAGATGCGGAGGTTGCGTGCGTACCAGTGCATGGCCAGTGCGTCGGCGCCTCTGTGTTTGCCGAGTGTAAAATCGCCGTTGAGGTAGGCTCCGAATCCGCGGTTGAGTACTTTGTCGGAGTTCAGAAACTTAAAGTAATTCAGCAGGGGTAGTTGCAGCGTTATTTGGTCGTCCCAGTCGTAATATATTTTGTACAGTTTGGTGATGGTGTCGGTGCTTTGGAAGTCCCAGTCGTGGTAGATGCTGTCGAGCAGGGGTCTTAGGATCAGTGAGTCTTTGTGGTTGTACAGGTCGTTCAGGAGGGGTGCTGCGTCAACGCCGTAAATGGTGTCCAGTTTGAATCTTTCCATGAGGCGAAACCCTATTTGTTCGATTTCGTTTTTGGCCAGTTTGTGTTCTCCTGCGAGGTACTTTTCGTATCGGCGCATGAGGTAGCCGGTGTTGGCGCCTGCTTCGATGGCAATTTTTGTTGGCTTGAACCGGGCGATGTATTGGACTACCTGTTCCAGTTCTTTTTGTTTTTGTGGGGAGAGGATGTCTACTTGTGCGTCTTTGGCGGTTTTGTGTGCGTCGAAATTGAAATAGGCGAAGTGGAAGGTGCCTATCATGAATACCTGGGGTTGTTGGCGGTTGCCAACGAGGATGGAGTCGGGGTCCAGTCGGGATTGGGCAAGGCATTGATGGGAGGTTGCAAGGAATATGCAAAGCAGTGTGATGGAAATGAATTTAGCCATAAGTGAGTATTAAGGTTTCAAAGCTATTGGGGTGCTGGTGATGTGGAAACTCTGTTCGCTGAATCGGGGATTTGTGTCTGCGAACGGGCTGGGAGAGTGCGTTGGTTGGAAGAGATGGTGGGCCGAACTATCCATCCACGCCGAAAATATAGCCAGTCGCTGTCCGCAGACGGCTAACCCAGCAGCGCCGGCCTTGGCCCAGGTTTTAATTGGAGGGTATGCTGGTGGTTTCTGTAGCTGGATTTTGTTATCCGGATAAAACGGAACCCAACTGATCCTTAGGGGGTTTTTTGATAGAAATCCCTTTTTCAAATTTGAGATTTAAGGGCTAATCCCCTATTTTTGCTGCCCGCTTTCGCCCCCTTGGGCTTCAGCGGGTGGGTTTTGGACCAGCAATTCCGAAATCCGCAATTGCCAATTTCAAAATTTATCCGGTGCGGTAGCTCAGTTGGTAGAGCAAAGGACTGAAAATCCTTGTGTCGGCGGTTCGATTCCGCCCCACACCACGAAGAAAATCAAAGCGTTACGAGTAAAATCGTAACGCTTTTTGTTTTCTGGTAAAACATAAGTAAAACAAATGCGATTGTTATTCACTGCTAATAAGCACGATGCCAGTTCAATAAACTAGAAATGGGTCAAAATCCCATTTGTTGATAGCGAAAAAAACCATTATTTTATCGGATACACGAATTAACCGCTTACCAGGCGCGTCTTTATAGGAAAATGAAATGCCAGACTCAGGAGGAATTAATATCAATGATGGTTTACAAAAGCTGATCCGTTCGAATTCTTCGGCGCTGGATGCGCACCTGGAATGTGTAACTAAGGATTTTAAGATTGATGGGACGAAAACAATTCTTCACGGCCACTTCATTATTGTTGATACCAATAATCATAATAGAATGCATCGTTTGGCCGAGGCGATGAGGCGCAGGATAACCGACTACGCAATTCCCAGACATCAGTTTAAGGAAGCGCAATTAAAGGATTTGGAAACTGGAACAGGCGAAAATGTAACGTATCTACATGAAGAGGCAAAAAAGCTATTTACAGACTTGACCAAAAGTGGAGAAGGCGGAGAGTTACTATTATTTATGTTAGCAGAGAACTTTTTGGGACTACCGCAAATTCTTTGCAAAATGTCCCTGAAGACCGATAGTAGAGATCATTTCAAAGGGTCAGATGGCGTTTATCTAAAGTTCGACGAAATAACTTCTGATGTACTGTTATATTGGGGTGAATCAAAAATTTACGGGGATATACAAAGTTCAATACGGGAATGCCTTAAGTCATTAAGTCCGTTTCTTATTCAGCCTGAAAAGCATGACAGTGAAAGAGAGAATGATTTATTTTTATTGACAAACGCAGTAAATATTGAAAACCCCGACTTATTAAATGCTTTAAAAAATTATTTAG
The DNA here is from genome assembly GCA_035627995.1 of Verrucomicrobiia bacterium. Classification (GTDB taxonomy): domain Bacteria; phylum Patescibacteriota; class Doudnabacteria; order UBA920; family O2-02-FULL-48-8; genus DASPKQ01. The sequence goes on from DASPKQ010000081.1 coordinate 2,638, forward strand.
ATAAGCATCATCCGCAAAACCGCAAACTAAAATATTGTGGTATTGCGCTAGCCGGATTTAGTCATGATTGTTATAAAGATTTGAAAACGGAGGACGCCGTTAAAGAAATTACCCAAATCATCAAAAATGAAATTACTGATTGGGTAACTAGAGTGAAAGGGCGAATTGATGAAGAGAAGCTACAGAAGTATGAAATACATTTCTTTTGCATTGCTTTGCCCGATGCCGATGAATTCAGGGCAACATTTCAAGAAATAATGGGAATAGAAATAAAAGAAGATGAAACTAAATGATTTGTGTAGTTGGGCGTTGTCCCAAGAAGGATGGGCTGAGGATATTGAAAAAATATCCCGATCACTTGTGATTCGGGACTTTCCCGCCATTATAAGTTTACCACTTGATCTTAATAACTTAAAACCGGATTGGTCTAAATTATTATTAATAGCAAGTATTCTTGCTAAATCTGACGAAAGAATTCATCTTGAGAAAGCACTGCTTATTGCACAAGCTGGCATTCTAATAAGTGATAATGTATTAGTATCAAACTCGAGCGTAATCGTTCTCAATCAATTATTCAATCATCGCACTGTTTCAGACGCAGTAAAAAAGGGTCTTATTCCTCAGGGTTATCTGTCAAACTTGGGTGTTTCAGCTCGAATTTTGGCTTTTAGAGAGGAAATAGAGAGCAAGGTGTTCTCTGCGACAACCGAACCAATAACCGCTAATAAGTTTCAAATCGATTTTTGGAGTTCTGTCGAAAAGAACGATTGGGTATATGCGTTAGCACCCACGGCATCGGGGAAGAGTTTCATAGTTCTCAAGCATATTTTAGAGCAGATCGCACTGAAAAAATCCCGCGTCGTAGTATATATAGCTCCTACAAGGGCCCTAGTATCGGAAATCGAACAAAATTTTAGGAACATCAGTATTAGCCAAGGCTTAAATATATCTGTTTCTTCTGTTCCTGTTAAAGATTTAATTGATGCCGGCGCGCCATGCATCTATGTATTCACTCAAGAGCGCCTACATATCTTTCTGAATACCCTTACTAGCACATTTGCCATTGACACCCTCGTAGTAGACGAAGTTCAAAAGCTTAGTGATGGCATGCGTGGGGTTATATTGCAGGATGCTATCGAGAGAGTTTTTCGTTTGAACAACGATGTTAAAATTCTATTTCTGAGCCCCAATGCACAAAACCCTGAGTATTTATTTAGAGATAAGCCTCAGACCGTAAAATCGAAAATTATTGATCGAGACCAACCCATGGTTTCACAGAATATTATTTGGGCAACTCAGCGTGGACCGGAAAGCTTTAACTGGAAGCTGGAGCTAAATGTTGATGATACGATTAGTTTTCTTGGGGATTTCGATTTACCTGATAGGCCGACTTCCATTGCCAAGAAGATGGCACTCGTCGCATTTGTTTTGGGTGCAAAGTCAACAGGAAATATGGTTTACGCAAATGAACCCAGTGAGGCAGAAGATATTGCAGAGTTTATTGCGGAACTGATGAATCAATCTCCCAGCGAAGAACTAAAATCTTTATCTGATCTTGCGAGGGATGGAATTCACCGGAATTTTAAATTAGTTAATACAGTAAAAAGTGGCGTCGCATTCCACTACGGAAATATGCCGTCGCTTTTAAGAGAAGAAATTGAACGCCTTTTTAATAAAGGCGAAATTCGTTTCCTGGTTTGCACCTCTACCTTAATTGAAGGTGTAAACTTGTCGTGTAAGACCATTTTTATACACGGGCCCAAGAAGGGTAGG
>DASPKQ010000082.1:0-3410 GCA_035627995.1 Verrucomicrobiia bacterium
TGGCACACTGCCAATTGGCCGTGTCTTGTGTCAACCAGAAACGGCTGAGCTTCCTTCACCGAGCTTTCTCCTGACGTTGAGTACCGAACGTGACCGATGGCCATACTGCCGGGTAGAGATTGGATGGTCTTCTCGGTAATGATGTCCTTGACCAAACCGACCTCGCGAAAGCCCAAAAGCTCCTGTCCGGCAGATACAATGCCGGCACTCTCCTGGCCTCGTGACTGCATACGGCGCAGCCCGAGGTACGTGATGTACGCTGCGCTGTCGTGGTTTACGATGCCGAAAATGCCGCACATGCAAAAATTCTCCTCAGCAAATACGAATTTCCTCCGCAGGATTGTGAACGTTCTGATACTCCCATTCTAACATAAAATTCTGAAGTCTAATTGCTGGAAAAAAATGGATAAAAATGGTATAATATAAGCCGATACTTAATTTATTGCTTGGCAATAAATTGGTATAAAAACTATTTCTACATGAAAAGATTCGAATTACTGTTTAATCTCATCTCCATTCTGGTCGATTTTGCCATGATAATGCTGGCGGGTATTGCGGCATTCTACTTGCGATTTCAATTAGCTGAATACCGACCAATTCTTTACGATTTATCTTTCACCCACTATCTGAAAGTGCTGTTTTTGGTTACTCCTCTTATAACACTTCTGTTTGCAATGGCAGGTTTGTATAACCTCCGAGTAACCAGAAGGTTGAGTCATGAGTTGGCTAAGACTATTCTAGCTTTTTCTTCCGGTCTGTTGATTGTCGTAATCTTATTCTTCTTTAATCAAACGGTTTTTCCATCCAGGTTAATTATTTTGTTTTCATGGATATTAGGAATAATCTTGGTTAGCTTAGCTAGAATCATTTTGGTGTACGTGCAAAAAAGCTTGCTCAAGAAAGGCAGGGGATTGCACAGGTTGGTAGTAATCGATCCATCCGAGCCTCATTCAACCATTGTTGAAGAAATCAAAAATCGACCAGAGCTTGGCTACAAAATAGTCGAAATAATCAAGTTTAATAATAATATTGATGAGATGGTTGCGCGGCTTGAAAAAATAAGAGTAGAAACCGGTATTGATGAACTGCTTTTGGCTAATCCCTATTTGCCCAAACAAGTTAACGAGAGATTGCTGGCTTTTTGCCGTGATTACAATATTTTGTTTAATTTTGTTCCGGATATGTTCGAGACAGCCCGCACCAACGTGGCAGTTGAAACCATTTCAGGTTTGCCGGTGATTGTCCTAAAAAGCACTCCCTTGGATGGTTGGGGCCGAGTAGCAAAAAGAACAATGGATATTGTCCTGTCTTTTTTTGGCTTAATCGTTTCTAGTCCGATTCTTTTACTTACTGCTATAGCAATCAAGATGACTTCAAATGGACCGGTTTTCTTTCACCAACCGCGAGCGGTAGGGTTGGGTTCTTTTGAATGCTATAAATTTCGAACAATGCATCAGGAAATGAGCGAAGGTACTGTATCTGGAGATAAGCTCAGAGAGGAGCTTGAATTGATGAATTCACGCAAGGGCCCTTATGTGAAAATAAAGAATGATCCTCGGGTAACTCCTATTGGCAGGTTTCTTCGTCGGACCAAAATAGACGAATTGCCGCAGCTTTGGCACATCCTCAGAGGACAGATGAGTTTGGTTGGACCGCGAGTACACATGGTTAAGGAAGTCGATAAGTTCAGAAATAACTACAAAAAACTTTTTGTTTTAAAACCCGGTGCAACCGGATTGACTCAAATAACTCAAGCTACGGAAAAACCAGAAATTTCTTGGGAAGAAGAAATCAAACTCGATCAGTTTTATATTGAAAATTGGTCTATCTGGTTGGACCTTTACATAATTTTTAAAACGATTTTGGTATTGCTGGGTAGAAGACCAAAGGTTGATTACTAAAGATGAAAGTAGCTTTAGTTCACGAATTTTTGACTCAGCTTGGGGGAGCAGAGCGAGTTCTGCAAAATTTTCTGGAAATCTGGCCTGAACCTATCCTTCATGTATTGATTTATAACAACGCCAAAACTGAAGGTATTTTTGAAAAGTATACAAAAAAAATAAGTTTCATAAATAATTTACCCGGCGCTCGCGACGATCACAAAATTTATCTGGCATTAATGCCTAACGCCATAGAGAGTTTTAGCTTTAGCGGTTTTGATGTGGTTTTGTCTGACAGCTCTTCTTTTGCCAAAGGTGCAATTACAAAAGGCCAACTCCATATTTGCTATTGTCATACCCCGACTAGATTTTTATGGACTGAACCTCAAAGTTATTTAAACAGTCAGCCTTATTCCAAGGTAATCAAAGTTATGGCGTTGCCAATTTTAAGCTGGATCAGAAGATGGGATTATAAAGCTTCTAACCGTCCACATTACTTTATAGCCAACTCAAAGAACGTTCAGGACCGTATTAAGAAGTATTACGGTCGGGAATCAGAAGTTATATACCCTCCGGTTGATGCTGAATTGTTTACTCCTACAGGAACCAAACAAAATTATTTTTTGGTTGCGTCACGACTCGAGCCGTATAAGAAAGTAGAATTGGTTATCGAAGCGTTCAAAAAGTTGAACTTGCCTTTGAAGGTCGTAGGATCGGGGACAAGAGAAAAGATACTTAAAGAGCAGGCCGGTGCGAACATTGAATTTTTGGGCAGAGTGACCGATGAAGAATTAAGAAAGCTATATTCCGAAGCCAGGGCTTATGTTTTTCCTGCAGAAGAAGACGCGGGAATTATGCTACTTGAATCACAAGCCTGCGGAACCCCAGTGATTGCTTACAAGGCCGGTGGAGCATTAGAGCTTCTTAAAGAGAATGAAACCGGAATTTATTTTGCGGAGCAAACCGCCGAATCAATAATTGGCGCTGTTAAACAATTCGAATCGATGTCCTTTGATCCAATTATTATTAGAAAATTCGCCCAGCAGTTTGATAAAAAAATATTCCAACAAAAGATCAAGGAGTTTGTTGAGCTTAAGTACAAGGAGTTTTACCAGAAATGAGAATCGGACTTGATTTAAGAATGCTTGGTGGGGGAGCGGGAATTAGTAGATATTTGCAGGAACTGTCCTTGCAGATACTTAAAAGCGATCGCCGCAATCAATACGTATTAATTTTCAGACAGATCACTCCCCAAATTGACCAATTGTACCGGCCCTTTGGACACGAAATGATTGCCACGGGGATTGCTCATTATAGTTTAATGGAACAGCTGTATTTTCCATTTATTCTTTTAAAGCAAAAATTGGATTTAATGCACTTTCCACACTTCAACGTTCCCATCCTTTATCGCAAACCATTCGTGGTCACCATTCACGATTTGACTCATACGAAGTATCCTGGAAGAAAAAAAGCACGAATGATCCACCGATTTGCCTATAATTTGATTTTAGTTAACGCCATCAAGAGCGC